>JABDBE010000062.1 GCA_013288805.1 Acidobacteriota bacterium | reverse complement strand
GGTGAGATTGAGATGAAGATTCGCCCTCTGCTTATTGTGCTTTCCCTGTCCGCCCTTCCGCTAGCGGCCTCCGCTCAGGAGCATTGTCCGCAATTCCCCGGTCCTGCAAGAGTGAGGCTGGAACAGCAAGCTCGATGGCTCGTCAGCGATTCTCTCCAAAAACAGATCACAGTGAGATCAGGTGCATTTGGACAGCTGATCGCGTTTGAGCGGTGCCACATTTTGCAGAGCAACCTTCTTTCAGAACAGGTCACCGAAGAGGAAGGACCGTTCTTTGTGGCCGACAACGTTCCCCTCAAATCCAGGGTCGGACGCTATCAGCGGACTTGGATGATGGTGATCGCACCCACCGAAGCGGCCGGCAAGTTACCCAATGCCAATGTCCTGAAAATAACCGACCACAAGTGGACCCTGCTGAAACGTGATAAAGGCGGAAGCACGCAAGTTCTCGCCAAGGGAATCTATTAGGAGGGTGGCAAGCCCCGCGGGTGGCCCAGCCTATCGCGTTCGTTGCGAAGGCTGGGGCTTTTAGCCAGAGCACCGCACGCCAGAAGCATTGTCATCCCGACCGGAGCCTCTCAACCCGAACGGGATGGGAAGCGAAGTGGAGGGGCCCGCTGTTCCTTTCGTCTAGCAATCCCGAAAATGCCGTAGAAATGCGTTGCCCCGTGCTCAACAGAGGAGCGCAATGATGGCAGGTGAAGGTGATGAAATGCAGCTGACGGGTTTGTTGATATCGCTTCAGGCCCCAAGGCATGAAGCTAGGTTAGGACGGACTCTTACATCTTGGCTGTGACGGCTGAACAGCCCCAGCCTTCGCAAAGAACGCGATAGGCCGGGCCACCCGCCGATGATTAGAAGCAAACGCTGTGAGCGAGGGGAAGAGCCGTGATCTTTGGGTCGCGGCTTTTTTTCTTTCCTTTTTCCGCAGGTTTGAAAATCGTTTAATAGCCTGTACAAGAAAGGTCGCCTCACATGGCTATAACATACCTCTTGATGCCCTCAGGACCTTCGTTTCCGGCAGCCGGAGAAGCCGATCGTGGGATCACTTTTCACAGAAACCAAGCTCTCTTCAATGTTGATAGATCAGCGGCGGGGAGGGACCGGGGCAGAATGGCGCTTCATCATCCCGATTACGATTGGATAGTTGAGGCAATCGAGCAAAGCCACGATGAAGGGTTCATTGTAGTGGGTCATCCTCGTTGAAGCTGATTGGGCGGTGATCTCGGGTCGCGGCGTTTTTCTGTATAAAAGGGACTTTTGACGAATGGTGAGATAATTGCCTCGGCCTTATGGAATCCAACAAGTGCGATTTCGTGTCATCTAGTCATACTCCTCGTGATGAGCCGTGCGGTAAACCAGCCAAATTAAGACTTAAGGTTCAAAGATCGTCTAGGATCGCGGGAATCTGCGAGGAATTTACGAGAAGCCTTTCGTAGAGCTTCCGCGCTCGTTTTACGAGGGCAAGTAGAAAAGTCCGGCGGGTTGGCACCAGACTATCGCTTCCGCTTCACTCCGAGGGTGGCCCGTCCAAGCTCCGCTTGGGCGGGGCTCAAGTCGGGAACTGGCCCGCAGCGCTGTCCACTTTCTTCTCTAATCCCGTGCATCACTCGCGACAACATAGGAACGCAGAGATTATCTACGAGATAATCGTCGATCTTTGACAACCTGACAACAGCGCGGCTCCAAAGCGAAACCGCTAGTAAAAGGCAACCGCGCTAACCCCCATGTTCACAATATTTTGCGGAATTATCCCTTAGACGAACCCCACCCCGCTACCGCACAGTGAGAATTGCCGCGACATGGGGAATATCATGTCAAGAGCTTTAAGGTTATCAAAGTGTGGAACTTTCCACCTGTTTCCACAGGTTATCCACAGAATAATGATATGCTCCTCTGGAAATGATCCATCGCTTTGACGAGGCCAAGGCCACACAGGTTGCCGCCATGATCCTCAAGTTGCGCGGCGGCTGTATGCACTACATTAAATTAATCAAGCTAATGTATCTGGTTGATCGCGCAGCCCTGATCAAGTGGGGCCATCTGGTCACAACTGATTGGCATGTATCGATGGATAACGGGCCGGTCGGAAGCAATCTTCTGCGCTTGATCACGGAAGAAAACCGCGAAAAGCCTATCTGGTCGAAATACATCACCCCTCCAATGGGAGAATTTGAAATCCAACTGAAGACCAGCGACATTCCAAATGATCGCCTGTCGTTGGCCGATGAAAAGCTGATTAACGAAGTGTATGCCGAATTTGGCTACCGCAATCGATGGGATCTAATTGACTATGTAATGCACGATTTGCCCGAGTGGCAAAATCCTCATGGACGTTCAATTCCCATTAACATTCGCGACATTTTAAGGGCTGGCAACATAGACTCGGAAGAAATCTCGGCCGTGATGCAGGAGTTGCGAAACGAGACCCATGCCTCGAAGGTGCTCTCTGGCCGCTCCTAATGATCAAGTGCGGCGATACGTTTCTTCTCGAAGATGAAGACGGCTACAATCAACATCTCTGTATCGTTGTAACCCCACCAACGGAAGATAAAGTAGCTGTAGTTAGTGTCACCACACGACGTAGCAGATCAGAGATTTTGGTAGTGCTTAAAGCTGGCGATCACCCTTCCATTGATCACGAGTCGGTTATTGCGTACACCTATTCTAGAGTTGTTGAAACCGAATACATCGAAAATGCTGTGAAAAATAGGGACGCCGCGCGACGTGATTCGGTGTCACCACAACTACTAGACAGAGCCCAGAAGGGCTTGCTCGAATCCGAATTTACTCCCTATGGCGTTCTTGACTTCTACAAAAAGGCTACGAAGATTTAAGCCTTACTTTTTTTCTTTGCTACCTTCTCTGGCGGTTTTACTTTGAGCCTGTCCGCTATCACTTCCTTGAACGGGGATCTGGAGATACGGGATCGGCTTGGATTTAGTTATCTCTTTTGGCTGGTGATGCGATTCTCTACTCGCCGGGGGCGCCACTATCGCGTCCACTTCATGCCTGAGGGTGGCCCGTCCAAGCTCCGCCTAGGCGGGGCCTTCCTCCGAGATTCCCAATTCGGGAACCGGCCCGCAGCCCATCCACTTTCTTCTTGAACCCAGTGCGCCACTCGCGATAACATAGGAACGCAGAGATTATCTGCAAGATAATCTTCGATCTTTGACAACCTTACAACCGGACGCGGCTCCTGGACCGCGAATCCGCTGAGTCCGACCAGCGCACTCCTTCGCGCGGTGCAAAAAACGGGATCGCGAGCGAAGAGGAAGCACGCTAACTCTTATGTTTCCAATATTTTACCTCTGAACCGCCTAAGGCAGGAAAATCGCGACCGTGTGTTTTCTATAGCTTGCGCAGAGACTAGGGTTCTTCGGGGGTCGATAAACCCCATAACTCCAATGTTTCCAAGATTTTGCCTCTAACTACCTTAAGAACCATAGATCTAGGAGGAAAGAAAAATTCCGACCCTTTGTTTTCTAGATTTTGCGCCAAAACAGAGAGTTTTTTTTGAGGAATTTATGCACCACAAAGTGTGCATTAGAATCACAACGGACGGGTCGCCGAGGCTCTTGCACCATTAGCGAATCCCAAGGCCGTCAAGCAGTCACGCCCCGGCCTTCGCTAGCCACTTCGGCGGGTGCTCAGGAAACCTACCTCCTCTCTGTGCTAAATTGAGCCACGGGGCCCGTAGCTCAACGGTTAGAGCAGCAGACTCATAATCTGTTGGTTGTAGGTTCGAGTCCTACCGGGCCCACCAGGATTCTCCGCCCTTTCCGCAGCCAGCAAATTCACTAGGTTTTGACCGGCGACGGTCGAAGACGCGGCCGATCTTTTTAAGGACGATCTTTTTACGGCCGATCTTTCACGGACGATCGTCAGTCAGGAGTCGATCGACCGACATCGCCCCTGATCCCTTGAATAGAATTAGCAGTCCGATGGCGATGGCCAGCAGGTGATATTCGAATCCCTCGCCTTTCTGATTGCCGGCCCAGTTCATGAACAGGCCATTCTGCGCATGCACCAGGACGATGGCGACAAGCATGTTACAGATAATGCCGAAGGCGGCGATGCGGCTGAGGAAGCCGACGATCAGGCCGAGTCCGCCGAAGAATTCGGCGCAGATGGCGAGGAATGCGAGCGGCGCCGGAACTCCCATTTGATGAGTAAAGAAGCCCATGGTGCCGCTGAAGCCGTACCCGCCGAACCAGCCCAGCATCTTTTGCGCACCGTGAGCGGCAAATACCAAGCCAAACGTCAGCCGAAGAATCGCGATGGCAAAGTCGTCGCTCGTGTTGATTATTCTGTGAAACATGGTGGCCTCGCTTTCGAAATTGTACGAGTGTATCTGGACGGCTCAAATCAGAGGACCCGACTGCCGGACTTCTCGAAACCTAACTTGATGACTTGCGCAGTGTCTTGCGCTAACGACAGCTCTGCAAGTTCGCCGCGAGTAAACCAGCGGGCCTCAGCCGCGTCGGCCGCAGCCTCGGGCTCTCCCGCGATTCTGCGGCAGAGAAAATCAACCAGCACATAATGGTATCGAATGCGCCCGTCGGCATCGCGAAGGATACGATCATACACGCCGAGCAACTCGCCCACCTCGACGACTAAGCCGGTCTCCTCCAAAGCTTCGCGAGACGCCGCATGGCGCAATGTTTCTCCCATCTCGAGCGCGCCGCCGGGAATTGACCATTCTCCTGCGAGGGGAGGATGCGCACGCTTCACCAGCATCACGCGGTCTTGCTCGATGATGATTGCGCCCACGCCTACCAGGGGCGCATCTGGATATTCGCGTTTCATTGAGGAGAAATCCGCCAGCAACCTTAAATCATGCAGGGGATTCTAAGCAAAACTATGGGATCAGGAAGCAGCTCTCAGGTGTCGGTTCTCGGTTCCCGGTAGAATAGCCCGGTGGCATTAGAAGAATACAAACGCAAACGCCGCTTTGAGGAAACTCCGGAGCCTCCGCCGAAGGTGGAGAAGAAGAGCGGGCACCGCTTCGTGGTGCAGAAGCATCGGGCTACGCGCCTGCACTACGATTTCCGTCTGGAGATGGAAGGCGTGCTCAAGTCGTGGGCAATACCGAAAGGGCCATCGCTTGATCCTGCTGATAAGCGGCTGGCCATGCAGGTGGAAGATCATCCAGTTTCTTATTTTGATTTTGAAGGCACCATTCCGCAGGGCAACTACGGCGCGGGCACGGTGATGGTTTGGGACGTGGGCACGTGGGAGCCCCTATCGCCGCAACCGGTGAAGGGAAAATACGTGGCAGGAACTGACGCCGAAGCGGCTGCCATGTTGCAGAAGGGAGATCTCAAGATTCGGCTGCATGGGCAGAAGCTCAATGGCGACTTTGCATTGATCCATATCAAAGGGCGGCGTCCGGGGAGCAAGGGAACGGAATGGCTGCTGATCAAAAAGCACGACGAGTCCGCTGTCGAGGGTTATGACATTGAGCAGTACGACAAGTCGGTGCTCAGCAAACGTTCCATGGCTGAGATTGCGGGCGATGCGGGTTCGGCTCAGTGGACCAGCAGCCCTCCGGTGTCGCGAGGGAAAGTGAAAGCGCCGTGGCTCGCGGGAACGTTGGCCAAACTAGATAAGAAGAAAAAAATAACCACAGAGGACACTAAGGAGCACAAAGTAAAAAAAAACGGCAAGAAAAGTTCTGAAAGCGATTCTCTGCCGTCTACAGTTAAAGATCTGCCGGGCGCGGTTCGGAAATCCATGCCTGCGGCGATTCATCCCATGCTGGCTGCGTCGGTCGAGAAGCCTTTCGACGATCCGGAGTGGTTGTTCGAAATCAAATGGGATGGTTATCGTGCAGTTTCTTTTCTGCAGGACGGCAAAGTACGGCTGGTTTCGCGTAACCAGAACGAACTCACCGGAGAATTTCCTGAACTGCACGAGCTGTCGAAGCTGATCAAGGCGAAGAATGCAGTGCTTGATGGTGAGGTTGTTGCGCTCGATGACGAGGGCAAGGCTTCGTTCAGCTTGATGCAACAGCGCACCGGCATTCGCAAAGGCGGGCGACGGGTTGGAGCGCGACGCGAGTTGCAGATCGTGTATTACATTTTTGATCTGCTCTATCTCGACGGCTACGACTTACGCCACGTCGCGCTCGAGGAGCGCAAGCAGGCTCTTGCGCAGATCATCGCTCCCAGCGATCTGGTTCGTTACTCCGATCATTTTCCCCAAGGTTTGGCGCTCTTTGAGGCCGCGAGGCAGAAAGGGTTGGAAGGGATTCTTGCGAAAAAACGCCAGAGCCATTACGAAGAACGACGCAGCCGCGAGTGGCTCAAGATCAAGGTAACGCAAACCGTCGATTGTGTCGTTGGCGGTTACACGGACCCGGAGGGCAGCCGGCAATACTTTGGGTCGATCGTGCTCGGGCTCTATGACAAGAAGGGCCGGCTGATTCACGTCGGGCAGGCGGGAACTGGATTCAACCAGGCGATGCTGAAGGAAATCTGGCAAGTGCTCAAAGAATTGGAGACGAATCGCAATCCTTTCTACGGCGATGTCGATGCGGCGCATGTGCACTGGGTAAAGCCGGAGCGGGTTGCCGAGATTAAGTTTACCGAGTGGACGCATGAAACCGTGGAAGGCGGAATGAAGCTGCGGGCGCCAGTGTTTCTTGGATTGCGCGAGGATAAAGATCCGAAGGAATGCACGTTCGCGGAGCAGGGGCCCCGACTTCAAGGATGACAGTCGAGGGGCATCATTTAATGTCTTTCATTGGCAGGAGCGAGCCGTAGTCGCGGCCGCTTGGTTCGACGGCGCGGGCTACTATGCCATCGAAAGCGTCGCGGAACTCTGGATACTTCACCAGCAGCGCCTTCATCACTGCAGAGTTGTCCTGAAAAGTTTGCGCCGTATTCGAAACGTCTGCCGACTGATACTTTACGACCAGATCAAAATCCTGCCCCACCGCCATGGGGAAGAGCGTGGTCAGTTTAAAAGTTTTTGCGGCAGCCGCGAGTTCGGTAGTATTGCCGTCGGCGGGCAGATCCGTAGGCTTCACTGTCTCTGATTCATCGGCCAGCTTATCGGTCACCTGGGTATACATGAAGCGCACTGGGACTGCGAGATCGCGCGCTTCAAGATAGTAGAACCAGGCATCGCGATTTTGGCCTTTGGTTTTGAAGGCGCGAGCGCGGTCGGCAAACCAGTTGGCGTCATGCCCGGCGATTTGAGATTCCTTAATGTACAGGCCTCCAATTTTCCAATCCTTGCCCTCCTGTTGCAGCACGAACGTTACGGTTTCCGGTTGCTTGGAGGATGGAACATCTAAGATCACGACGGCGTAGTTTCCCGGCGGCAGGTTCGGGATCACGAATACGGCGCTGTCCGAAGTCTGACCGCTTCTGCCAAAAACCCCGCAAAGAAACTCGGCGTGGGCAAGGGGTGCGGTTCCCTCGACCTTCAGGAGAAACGGAGAGCGCGGAGTCGCTTGCGCTCCTGAAAAGTTGGCTTGATTATCTTTCACCGCGGTTTCGATGCCGGAGAAATCCGAAGCAACGCTGGCAATCGAATTCTGCCGCAGAGTTGCGGAGTCGCCCCGACCCACCATGTCGAAATAGCGCTTCGCCGTGCTCACCAATGTGGCGCGCGTAGGCTCGTCCATGTCACCGGCGGTCAAACAGGTCTGGGCGCGAGCGAATCCGGTGCAGAAAATCAACGCGATCGCGGAGAGACTCGTCCACACGCGAATTGTCGGCGGCTTTCTTCGAAGTGTACGCATGGGCGTATCCATTCTACGACGCGAACCCGCGGAATTCTCGTCGAATGCGCGGTGGACTGCATTCTGTCCCTAGGCGGCTAAGAACGCAAACGACAACGCCCTCGGATAGTGGCTCAATTCGCGGGAAGCGAGCCAGACGCGCGATTATTGCGTCGCAAAATACGCGACGCATCGCGCGGCTCGCCCAGATCCCTCGCCGCGCAAAGAACGCTTGCTCGTGGATGACAATCAAATTGAGTCACTAGCCACCCTCGCCTTCAATTGCACCGGCTCCGCCCTTATGGTACCGTCCCTTTGATTCCCACTTCTCCGGGAAAGGAAATCTTTATGGCCTTGATCATTTTAGGCGTTCTGGTGGTCATCGCAGTTGTCCTGATTGGGATGTACAACAGCCTCGTGCAGTTGCGTGTGCGCTGCGATTCGGCATGGTCCGATATCGATGTGCAACTCAAGCGCCGGTATGACCTGATTCCAAACCTGGTCGAGACGGTGAAAGGTTATGCCGCGCACGAAAAGGGGACGTTCGAAAACATTGCCAAGTTCCGATCCCAGGCGATGCAGGCAACCTCGCCCGCCGACAAGGCCGCAGCCGACAACCAACTTACCGGCGCGTTGAAGAGTTTGTTTGCCGTGGCGGAGAATTATCCTCAACTGAAGGCTTCTGAGGAGTTCACCCAGCTACAGACTTCGCTGAGCCAGACCGAGGACACGATTCAGAATGCCCGCCGCTATTACAACGCCGTAGTACGGGATTTGAATACGAAGATTCAATCCTTCCCTACGAATATTTTGGCCGGGATGTTTGGTTTCCAGGCACGGCAATTCTTTGAAGTCACCGAAGCAGACCGCCAACCCGTAGCGGTCAAGTTCTGAGCTTGGGTCAGCATGATCAAACTGGTTTATTGCATCAGCAAGAAGGCGAGCTTGGCGGACGAGGAGTTCTTTCGTTACTGGGAAAATGTTCATGGCCCCATCGGCGCACGGATACCACGGCTGCGCAAACTGGTGCAAAGCCGCCGCATCCTCGGCGATGCGCACCAACCCGCTTACGACGGCATGGCGGAACTGTGGTTTGACGATATGGAGGCCTTGCTGGCGGCGCGTCGGTCCCCGGAATGGAAAGCTTCCACCGAGGATGAAGCGAATTTCATCGACTCCGGCAAGGTTGCTTACTTCGTATCGGAGGAGCGCGTCGTTTTGGACAGAACAAATGAAGATTCGGTCTAGGGGGAAGAACCCAGATTCCTCGTGGCTGGCTCTCCTCGGAATGACAAAGGATGGTTTTGTCGCTGGGCTGAGACGCAGCGAGCTGCGTCTCTACAGAACGATTGTTCTCTGCCTTTCGCTTCTCGTCTCCGCTTGTCCGCTCTTCGCACGCAGCTGGCGCGTGGCGGATTTCAACGACACCATTTCGGTTCATGCAGACGGCTCGGCGCTGGTCCGCGAGCGCATCACGCTGACTTTTGACGGCGAATGGCATGGAATTCATCGCTTCATCCCAATCGAATATCCGGGAGCGAGGGGAACAAACTACACGCTCTTTCTAAATGTCACCGGCGTGACCGACGGCAATGGTGACAAGCTGAAATACGAATCGTCGACTTCGAATGGGTTTCGTGACCTCAAGATTTATATTCCCGATGCGGTCGATGCCATCCGCACCGTCGAGATTGATTACACGGTTCGCAACGGCACGCGCTTCTTCGAAGATCACGACGAGTTTTACTGGAATGTGACCGGCAACGATTGGCCGGTGCCGATCGATCATGCGTCCGCGCTGGTCAGCTTCCCGGATTCTGCCGCGGGCTCACTGCGCGCGCAGGCTTTCACCGGAGCCTATGGCTCGGCGGAACGTGGCGCCAGCGCTGACGTCAAGGGCTCTGACGTTTCGTTTGAAACGAATAACCCGCTGCCGATGCGCGGCGGCATGACCATCGATGTTTTTATTCCTAAAGGCATTCTCACGGAGCCGGGCGAGTTTACTCGGCTGCTATGGTTCCTGGGCAGCAATCCTATTGTCTTTCTGCCGTTCTGGACTCTTGCTGTGATGTTCACGCTGTGGTGGTACAAGGGACGCGATCCCGACCCAGGGCTTTCTGTCGCGCCTATGTATGAACCACCCGCGGGCATGACTCCGGCCGAGGTTGGGGCGCTGCTCGGAGACGAGGTTCATCCACGCGACATCACTTCGACGCTGGTGGATTTGGCGGTGCGGGGATTCGTGAAGATCGAAGAGGTCGATGACAAGGGCCTGGTGTTTCATCACAAGGATTACATTTTTCATTTGCTGAAGCCGCGCGATCAATGGAGCGGGCTGGCACCGCATGAGCAGGTGATGCTGAAAAATGTTTTTGCGAGCGGGGATGACACGCGGCTGTCGAGCTTGAAAAACCGCTTCTATACGGCGATCCCAGCAATGCGACAAGACATCAAGTCCGCGCTGAAGAGCAAAGGGATGTACTTGGTCGACCCCGATTCGGCGAATGGTTACAGCATTGCAGCCATCGTAGTAATTGTGGCACCGTTTGTCGTCATCCACTTCGTGGGATCGAACATTTTCAGTTCATTTGTCTTGCTCGTCGGTTGCGGAATTATTTTCGCGATTATCTGGTGGCTGTTTGCGCGGCAGATGACGGCCAAGACGGTTCTAGGTGGGCGCACATGTATTTCGATTCTGGGTTTTCAGGAGTTCATGAACCGCGTGGATGCCGATCGGATCAAGCGCATGCCTCCAGACACATTCGAAAAATATCTGCCATACGCCATGGCGCTGGGGGTCGAGCATCATTGGGCGCAGGCGTTCGCCGGGATCGTGAAAGATCCGCCGAGTTGGTACGTCTCGCCGACCGGGGGCATGGGCTTTAATCCAATATTCTTTTCAAGCTCCATGCATAACATGGCGACGGATATGCATCAGGTCTTCGTTTCTGCCCCGCGCTCCAGTTCGACCGGATCGGGTTGGAGCGGGGGTGGTGGCGGAGGAGGGTTTTCGGGCGGCGGCTTTGGTGGAGGTGGAGGCAGCGCCTTTTAGCGATGCAGATCAGCGTTCATCAGTAGGCCATCCCCGTGGCCGAAAAAAGCGGGCCTGGAGCCTTGCCTTCCGCGGCTGCCTTCAATCGGAACATCAGCTCTCCCCAGGTGGTCGTGCAGGCAACAAAATACTCCGTCTCGGCACGCCAATCGAGGTGAGAAAACCGCAACAGGGTGCGCATTTCCCCTTGTGGCAGCATATCGAAAAGCAGAGCGGTCCCGTTCCATTCTTCTCCAGACTGACACTCCCATTCGGCCAGGGTGGCCTCCAAAATTCGAGCGGGATGCAGAGTGTAGACGGTGGCGCGATTAAAGAACCCGAGCGTGACAAGGTCGCGGGGAACGTCTTCGGTCACATCTGCTGCCCACCATTGCTTGAACCCGTGGCCGGAACTTACGAGGGGAAAAATTCGTTCCGGCGAAGCATCAATCAAAATCGAGTGTCTGATCGTCGCCATGCTTCGTGCTCCTAGAAATCGAAACGCTTGTTCTATTCCATCTCGAACGCCAGCCATTGCAACTGGCCGTCGCGTTCCACCTGGAGCACAACGGGCGTGCTGGGTTTGAGGTCATGCAAGACCGAGCGAAGTGAATCCACCGAATCGACTGGCGTATTGTTCACCGCATGGATGATGTCTCCCGACTTCAGGCCAGTTTCGGGGCCGATGAGGTCGGCGGCGCGAGCCACCACAACCACGCCACTTGGAATACGCAGGCTGCCGACCATGGAGCGCAGTTGTTGGTTCAAATCAACCCCCAGGATTCCTAGACGTGGTACCAGGCTTTTATCCGGATCGACGGCGTCCATGAGCTTGTCCATCTGATCCCGGTGCTCGGTCACGGCCACGTACAAAGTTTTTCTTTCGCCACCGCGTAGGACAACCAGTTTCATTACCTCATCTGAAGGATGCAGATACAATGCGGCTGTGAGGGCTGGCAGTGTGTCAATGGGCCGGTCATCGGCACTCACGATAATGTCCCCAAGTTTTAACCCAGCGGCTTCCGCGGCTCCTCCCGGAGTGACGTCGGCCACGATCACTCCCCAACTGCGCGAAAGCCCAAGGCCCTCGGCCAAGCTCGGCGTAATATTTTGCGCGACCGCCCCGATCTCGACCCGATGCACGTGCCCATATTTCCGCAAGCTCAGATAGACAAATCGCACGACGCGAGCGGGAATGGCAAAGCCTAAACCCTCGCTGCCGCCGCCCTCGGAAAGAATCAGCGTGTTGATGCCAAGCACATAACCATCCATGTCAATCAAGGGGCCGCCACTGTTTCCAGGGTTGATGGGAGCATCTGTCTGGATGTAAACCATGGGATGATCCGGATCGGGCTGCCGGCCCACCGAACTCACCACGCCCATGGTGACTGAATTCTGCAATCCTTCCGGACTCCCGATGGCAAACACCAACTGGCCTTGATGAATGCGGCGAGCGCTGCCCAATTCGAGGGTAGGCAGATTCTTCTGATCGATTTTGAGCAATGCCAGATCGGAGTCTTTGTGAATGCCAATCAGCTTTGCCTCAACCACGTGTTCCTTGCCGACCGGCTCAACCTGGGGGAAATCGAGCGAAGGCATGGGCAACACGACGCGGATGCGGTGCGCCCCCTCTACCACGTGCGCGTTGGTCATGATGTAGCCGTCCGAATCCACAATCACGCCGGAGCCGACTGCGTGCTGGCGCGCGATCAAGGCGGTCTGACTGCGATTGCTTTCTTCGATTGGCCCATAGCCGGTGACGAGAATCTGGACCACCGCAGGTGAAACCCTGGCGACTAGACTTTCCAGCGCGGAATTAAGGTCTTTCAGAACCTCCGGAGCTTCTGATGGACGCGCACCCACGGCCTTCCCCACCTCAGCCTCAGGATTTGCTTTTGGCGGAACGCTTCCTTTCGAAGGCGCGGGATTCGGCGGCGCTTGTTGAGCTCGGCTCGGCGTTGCCCAAAGTAGAAATATCGCAGCGAGAGCGAGAGTCAACGCGAAAAGAAGAGAAGGATTCTTCGATGTACCGGCTGGAACAAGCATGGAATTGGCTCCTTGGAACAGTGACTAGTCTATCGGAACAGCAGTGGCGCGAACTCGGCAAGATTGCGGCGCCATACCATCCAGGTGTGCATTCCTGGGATTTCGGTCTCGGTTGCCTTCACTCCCTTGGCCTTAAGCCATTGACGCAGACTACGGTTCAATGTGATCAGCTGATCTCCGGTACCGCACGCGATCCACAGCAGGTGTAGTTGCTGGTTTGCCTTTGCGTCGAGAGTGGGGAAGTCTTTTTGAAAGTCCTCGGGAATTCCGCCCGAACTGAATGCGCCGATCCAGGAAAACTTGTCGAGGTTGTTCAAACCGGTAAGCAGAGATTCTGAGCCGCCCATGGATAATCCTCCAATCGCCCGCGCATTGCGATCCTTCTTAATCCGGTACTGACCCTCGACCTGCGGCATGACCTCGTTGAGCAAGATCTCGCGGAAGTTCTCGAAATTGCGATCCCGCATTTCGGCGTGTGTCCACGCCTCCCATCCCAGACGTACGAACTCCATTGCCCCGTAGCCCAGCGGCATCACTACGATCATAGATTTGGCTTGGCCTCGCGCAATCAGATTGTCAAGAATCACATTGGCGCGTCCGACTGCGGTCCATCCGCTGGCATCGTCACCAAAACCGTGCAGCAGGTAAAGCACCGGATACGGCTCCTTCGACGCGGGATCGTAGCCCGGCGGAGTGTACACATAGTAATCGCGGTCATCGCCAGCGACCGCAGACCTGTAGAAATGATGATGGACCACGCCGTGGGGGACATCGTTCAGCTCCCAAGGCAACGCCGACGGTCCAGGGACGTGGACCTGACTCTGCGTTTCCAGCAGATTCGGCTTGAGCAGGGGATTCTCCGGATCGATCAGGCGCACACCATCGGCAACGAAGTCGTATCCGTAATAGTCCGGAGCGAGCGGGGCGGTCGTCATGGTCCAAACGCCGCGGTCATCCTTTTGCATCGACGCTGGATCAGCTCCCTCAAGTGCAAGCTTCACATCGACCGCATTGGGAGCGCGAAAACGGAAGGTAACGCTGCCATCCGCGTGTACTTCGGGCGAGACCAGCGGCACCGGCCGTGGAGGAGGCAATGGTTGCATCGGTTTGCTCTGCTGGGCGGTACAGATGACTCCAAGCATGGAAACGGTCCAGAGACATGATTGAAGAAGAAAGAAGATCGATCTCATAGAAGATTGGTTGGGCTTGATTTTACTGATTTTGCTTCTCTTGAGGAAATCCCATAGACCAGGATTCCTGGGCGGCAGATGGCGGAAATCTAACTCGCTCCACAGGGGGAACCTAGTTTCTATCATGTTACGTTGGTAACTCAGGCCTTTGACTGTAGTGCCTTCCGTGATATAAGGGCGAGTAAGCAGAAATTCTGTAGAACCCTGAAGTTCGTCAGGAGATGCCACAGTGGCGTTGGCTTTTGCACGCAAAGAAGGCCAGGAACTAGGAGGAAATGTGTCCGAAGCGCGGACTGGAAAACGGTTCCCTCTGGAACTGCCGATCAAGATTCATAAGGCAGATGAGGCGGGACAAGCGAGTGGAGTAACTGGAAATCTGAGCGCCGCTGGAGTTTATATTCGGGCGGATGCGGCGCTGGAAGTGGGCTCCAATGTGGAGTTCGAGATCGTTCTGCCGCCTGAAGTCACCGGGGCTAAGGAAAACGTGACGGTGCAATGCAAGGGACGGGTGGTGCGCACCGACGAACCCGCCACTGGCGGTAGCAGCAGTCCCGCGGAGGCCCGAGGCGTAGCCTGCGTGATTGATTCGTATGATTTTGTTCGCCATCCGTAGAGGTTGTCACTTACGTCGTTGAACTGGCAATGAGGTGCTGAAGCGATGCTTAAATTGATTCTGGCCGACAATCAGGCAATCTTCCGCGCAGGAATCGCCAAAGTCTTGGCGGTTGAAGATGAGATGCGCATTGTGGCGCAAGCGCAAAATCAGGAACAGATGTTTATGGCGCTGGATAAGTTCCGCGCCGCTGTTCTGGTCATCGCTGGCGGATTCCACGGTGACTTTCTGGCCGTGCTGCAAGCGGCGAACAAAGCCAAAACCCGAGTCGTAGTGCTGGCCGACACCGGCGAAAGCACGCAACGCTATATGGCGGCGGGCGCGCACGGAGTTATCTACCGCAACGTGACCAGCGCTGCGCTGGTCGACTGCGTGCGCAAAGTGGCTCGCGGTGAAACCTGGGTGCAGGACATCGCCGTCCCCAGCGAGCTTACCGAAAACGACATGGTCGGCGTGCGGGTGCGGGATCGCTTAACCGCGAAAGAACTGCGGATTGTCGCGCTGATCGTGCAAGGCTACAAGAATAAAGAGATCGCGACGCAGCTCGGAACCACGGAGCAGGTGATCAAGAATTATCTGCGCAACGTGTACGACAAGATCGGCGTATCCGACCGGCTGGAGCTGGCGCTGTTCACTATTCACCATCGGATCTTGAATGAGGCCGCCGCGGCCACGGCTGCAGCTGCTCCGCAACAAGGGCAGGCAGTGCCGTCGTAGGGCTCTCGTGTATGCGAAAAGGCCGCCTGTGGGCGGCCTTTTTGATTGCTCGCAAAATTCAGTTCTTTGTCATTTCAAGCCATCCACTGTTGCCATTCAGAGGAGCGAAGCGATGAGGAATCTGGGTCTTCGCGGGCACGGGAGCCACCTAGGTCCCTCGCGTAGCTCGGGATGACAACGGCCAGGGTATTGCTCCTGTCCCACTAGCTGATCTTTTCTGCGACCGATTTCGCTTGCGTAAACAGATACAGGTAATCCGGGCCGCCGGCTTTTGAGTCGGTGCCCGACATGTTGAATCCGCCGAAGGGATGCGCTCCGACCATGGCGCCGGTGCATTTGCGATTGATATACAAGTTGCCGACGTGGAATTCTTGCACGGCGCGATCGATCTTGTCTTGCGAACTGGTGTAGACTGCGCCGGTGAGGCCGAATTCGGTGTCATTGGCGATCTCAAGCGCATGTTCGAAGTTCTTCGACTTGATTACCGCCAGCACCGGGCCGAATATTTCTTCCTGCTCGAGTTTTGACTTGGGCTTGATATCGGCGATCACGGTCGGCTGGATAAAATAGCCTTCGCCCGCGTTCTGGGCTGGACCGCCACCGGTAATCAGGCGTCCGTCTTTCTTGCCGTATTCGATGTACTCGAGGATGGACTTCATAGAGCCTTCGTTGATCACGGCACCCATGTTCGGATTCTCGGCAGGATCGCCAACGGTAATTTTTTCCACGCGAGCTTTCAGCTGATCCAGGAATTTGTCGTAGATTCGTTCGTCAACGATGGCGCGGGAGCAGGCCGAACACTTCTGGCCCTGGAAGCCGAATGCAGCCTGGGCAACGCCTTCGACCGCGGCGTCAAAATCACCATCGGCGTCGACGATAATCGCATCTTTGCCGCCCATTTCGAGGACCGTGCGCTTGATCCAGATCTGGCCGGGAACAGCATCGGCAGCTCGCTTGTGAATGTCAAGACCAACTTCACGCGAGCCGGTAAAAGCGATGTAACGCGTCTTGGGATGGGCCACCACAGCATTGCCAAAGGTCGCGCCTGCTCCGGGGCAGAAGTTGACTACACCGTCAGGGATGCCGGCCTCTTCGACGAGTTCGATGAACTTCGCGGCGATGGTGGGTGAATCGCTGGAAGGCTTCAAAATGACGGTGTTGCCCGCGACGACGGAAGCCATAGTCATCCCGGCCATAATCGCGCAGGGGAAATTCCACGGTGGAATTACGGCGCCGACTCCGAGCGGAATGTAGCGCAGGGAATCGTGCTCGCCAGGCATTTGTACGTCGGGCTTGACCTTCGCAAGACGAAGCGCTTCACGGGCGTAGTATTCGCAAAAGTCGATGGTCTCGGCGATGTCGGCGTCCGCTTCCGCCCAGTTTTTGCTGACTTCAAAAACCAGCCAGGCGCAGAACTCGAATTTGCGCTCGCGCAGCAGATCGGCCACGTGAAACAAAAGGCTGGCGCGCTCCTCGACCGAAGTGCGGCTCCAGTGCTCAAAGGCGCTGAGCGCGGCTTGCATGGCCGGTTCCACCTGTTCCTTGCCGGCCTTCTGGTGCAGGCCTACAACCTGCGACGGCTTCGCCGGGTTCAACGATTTGATCTTGCCTTCAGTTTTGATCCGCTTGCCGCCGATGATCAGATCATATTCGCGGCCCAATTGGCCGCGAACTTTCTCGACGGCGGCGCGCATTTTACGAGCGTTCTCTTCCTTGCTGAAATCGGTCAACGGCTCATTGACGAATGGGCCTTGATGAAGGCGAATTTGGGGTCGTGCGGGAGCTTCAACGGTTGCCATAAGTGCACCTCGAAAGCTATATGGATGCTGCGCGGGCAGGCGCGGAACTACTTATTCTAGCACCGGCGCGAAGAGCAGTGGGAATCTCAT
>JABDBE010000061.1 GCA_013288805.1 Acidobacteriota bacterium | reverse complement strand
AGGCGAGCCGGTCGGAACCCGCGTTTTCGGGCCAGTCGCGCGCGAACTGCGCGAGAAAAAGTTTCTGAAGATTGTTTCCCTGGCGCCAGAAGTTCTGTAGAGATGTAGCTCGCTACGCCTCTACCGCAAGTAAGTGGAAGGGTTTGAAATGAGAACAGTAAGCACCGAACATAAACGAGTCGACATCCGGCGGAACGATAACGTAAAGGTCATCACCGGTCGGGACAAAGGCAAAGAGGGCCGCGTCCTGCGCGTCTTTCCGAACGACAACAAGATTCTGGTTGAGCACGTCATGATCGTAAAAAAGCACGTACGCCCGAATCCGCAGCGTAACGTGAAGGGCGGAATCGCCGAACAAGAGAGCCGAATCGCGCTGTCGAACGTGCAACTGGTCTGCGGAACTTGCGGACCGGTGCGCATCGGCCACGAGGTCCGTGGTGATCGGAAAGTGCGTGTCTGCAAGAAGTGCGGAACAACGCTGGACAAGTAGCTGTCAGCTTTCAGCTATCAGCAGGAAGACCAGAGTTTGAAGAGGCTCACGAACCGGAACGGCAAATGTTTAGCTGACAGCTGAAAGCTCCTCCGAAACCGTGAGAGAAGGCAAAGCAGCAATGGCAAAAGATAAGAAAGAAAAAAAGGGCGGACAGCAGGAAGAGCAGAAAGCTCCCGCAGTCGCGCGTCACAGCGCCAAGGAAACACCGCGGCTGAAGGCGCGCTTTCAGAAGGAAGTTGCTCCCACACTGATGAAGGAATTCGATCTCAAGAATCCCATGGCCGTGCCGCATCTGCACAAGATCGTGGTCAACATGGGTGTGGGCGAAGCCACGCAGAACGCGAAGATTCTCGATCCGGCCGTGAATGAGCTTGGCCAGATCACTGGTCAGAAGCCAGTGGTCACGCGGGCCAAGAAATCCATCGCAGCCTTCAAGGTTCGCGAGGGCCAGGCAATCGGTGCCATGGTTACGTTGCGCGGCGACCGGATGTATGAATTCTTCGACCGCTTGGTGAATGTGGTTCTGCCTCGGGTGCGCGACTTCAAAGGGGTTTCGACGAAGTCGTTCGACGGCCGTGGCAATTACACGCTCGGCCTGCACGACCAGTTGATTTTCCCGGAGATTGATTACGCCAAGGTGGACAAGCAGAAGGGCATGAACGTCACGATCGTGACCACTGCCCGCAGCGACGACCAATCGCGAGCTCTGTTGCGTCATCTCGGCATGCCGTTCCGGGCGTAGGAAAGTAGGAATTGAGAGATTGAACCATTGAGCCATTGATTCATTGGTTCGCGTAGGAAAAGAAAGGTTTCATGACCACTGCCAAACGAGTCAAAGACAAAAAGATTCAAGCTAAGTTTAGCCAGGCACGCGACAACAAAGAAGCGAAGCCGAAGTTTTCCACACGAAGGCACAACCGCTGCCAGATTTGCGGACGTCCGCGCGCGTTTCTGCGCAAGTTCGGCATCTGCCGCTTGTGTTTCCGGGGCTTGGCGCTGCGTGGCGAAATTCCCGGAGTTTCAAAGTCGTCCTGGTAGTTGGGAAGGGCGCGGCTTCAGCCGTGCCGTAAAAGAGTGCCTAGTGACGCGGGCTTTAGCCCCCGAGGCTAGGCGGAATACGTCGCCGCAGGTTCTTCGGTGCAAAGCAAGAAATGGCCGAAGCAAACGGGCGATTGAGGAGAAGGAACGCATGAGGTTGACCGATCCGGTCGCAGATATGCTGACGCGAATTCGCAATGCGATTAGCGCCCGGCACCAGAAGGTGGATATTCCTGCCTCCAAGCTGAAGCTGGAGATTGCCCGCATCCTGAAGGAAGAGGGCTATATCTCAAATTTCAAGGCAACGGAAGAGGAAGGGCACAAGATCCTTCGTGTCTACCTGAAGTACGCCAATAACAACGAGGCGGTGATCTCGAACGTGAACCGCGTCTCGAGGCCCGGCTGCCGTGTGTACGTGCGTCGGACCGAGATCCCTCGCGTACTGGGCGGGATGGGCATCAACATTCTCACCACGCCCCGCGGTGTGATGACCGGACGCCAGGCGCGCAAACAGGGCCTTGGTGGCGAATTGCTCTGCGAAGTTTGGTAAGGACACGTCGGTAGAGACGCAGGTTGCTGCGTTTGAGACGTTGCCAGCAACGTCCCTACAGCGAGAGGCTGAGAGCTGAACTTATGTCACGAATTGGAAAAAAACCGATCCCACTCCCTAAAGGAGTCACGGTCAAAATTGAAGGCGACACGGTTGCCGTCCAGGGTCCGAAAGGCAAATTGGACACGCACCTGCCTGCAGGGATTAAAGTCCAGCAGCAGGACGGAACTCTGTTGGCGATCCGTGAAAACGATTCGCAAGCCGCTGTGCATGGGTTAGCACGCGCCCTGGTCAACAACGCCGTCGAAGGCGTCACCAGGGGATGGACTCGCGACCTCGAAATCGTCGGCATCGGCTATCGCGCCGAAATGAAGGGCAAGAATACGGTTGTATTCAGCCTGGGTTACTCTCATCTGATCGAGTACCCGCTGCCGGTCGGAATTGAAGCCACCGTCGATCCGAAGCAGACCAAGCTGAGCGTCACTGGAATCGATCGCCAGAAAGTCGGACAGGTCGCCGCGGAAATGCGCAGCCTGCGCCCGCCCGATCCTTACAAGAATAAAGGTGTGCGTTACGCAGGCGAGCGTTTGAAGAAGAAGGTGGGCAAGACCGGAGCGAAATAGTTAGTAAGGACCAAGACAATGCTTACGCGAACATCGAAAAACACAAACCGGCGGCACGTGCACGAGCGCATCCGCAAGAAGATTCTCGGAACTTCCGAGCGCCCGCGGCTGAACGTCTACCGCTCACTGAATCACATCTACGTGCAGTTGATCGACGATCTGCAGGGCAACACGGTAGTCTTCGCGCATTCCGCAGAGGGCAAAAAAGGCGAGCGGCGCACTGGTGGAAACGTGGCCTCAGCCAAGGAAGTCGGCAAACTGATCGCCGAGCGCGCGAAGGCCAAGGGAATCAACAAGGTCGTGTTTGACCGTGGCGGCTATATCTATCACGGCCGAGTGAAGGCCCTGGCAGACGCCGCGCGCGAAGCCGGTCTGCAGTTCTAGGATTTGTGTGGGACCGGGTTTTGACCCGGTCGGGCTGAGCGAAGCTCGGCGGAGAGAAGAAACGAGAATCGAAGAATGCCAACAGTCATTAAGAAGCTTGATGCAGGTTCCTACCAACTGAAAGATCAGGTGGTGGCCATTAACCGAGTCACCAAGGTAGTCAAAGGAGGCAAGAATCTTTCCTTTGCCGCTCTGGTCGTGGTGGGAGATCCCAGTGCCGCCGTCGTCGGATACGGTTCGGGAAAAGCCAAGGAAGTTCCACAAGCCATCCGCAAGGGCATTGAATCGGCGAAGAAGAATCTCATGCGGATCAACCTCACCCAAACCAGCATCCCGCACCTCGTGCTGGGACGCTTCGGATCAGGCAAGGTTCTCCTTAAGCCTGCGCCCGAAGGCACTGGAGTAATTGCCGGCGGGGCCGTGCGTGCGGTCATGACTTCGGCGGGGATTCAGAACGTGCTGACCAAGTCGATTGGGACAACGAATCCACACAACGTCATCAAGGCGACGTTTGATGCACTCAAGAAGCTGAAGAACCGGGCCGATGTGGCCGCCATGCGCGGCAAAACCGCAGAAGAGTTGTAGTAAGGACGGATGGAATGACGGCAAAAAAATCGAATGCGGGCGGCGGAAAAATCCATTTGAAGTGGGTGCGTTCCGCGATTTGTGCCCCAACAAAACAGAAGCTTGTAGTCAAAGGTCTGGGTTTCACGCGCTTGAATCAGGTAATTGAGCGCCCGGACAACGCGGCCATTCGAGGAATGGTGGCCAAGATTCCGCATCTGGTGGAGATCGTGCATCTGTAATTTCAGTAGAGACCTGGCTAGCTACGTCTCTACAGCGAGCAATTATGAATCTGTCGAATATTCGAGCACCCAAGAAGGCGAACTCCGGCAAGAAGCGCGTCGGCCGCGGTATGGGTTCCGGCATGGGCAAAACTTCGACCCGCGGACACAAAGGCCAGCGTTCGCGCAGTGGTTCGCGCATGATGCGTGGCTTTGAAGGCGGCCAGATGCCGCTGCATCGCCGCATGCCCAAGCGGGGGTTCACCAACATCTTCCGCAAAGAATTCAACATCGTGAATCTGGAAAGGCTGGCCGCGCTGGGTGAAACCACGATCACTCCCGAAGTGCTTCGTAAGGCCGGCGTCATCAGCACCAAACATCCAGTGAAGATCCTGGGCGACGGAGAGCTCTCGGTTGCGCTCACCATTCACGCGCACAAATTCTCCAAGTCGGCCCAGGAAAAAATCACTAAAGCGGGCGGCAAGTTCGAGGTCTTGCAGTAATGCTTGAGAAATTAGCCAACGTATTTCGCATCCCCGACCTGCGCAGGCGCATTCTCTTTACGCTGGGGCTGTTGGCGGTTTACCGGCTTGGTGGGCACATTCCCACGCCCGGCGTAAATGCGGACAAGCTGCAGCAATTCTTCGAGCAGAACAAAGGCACGTTTTTAGGTTTCGTCGACCTGTTTTCCGGCGGCCAGCTGCGCCGCCTCACGATTTTCGCCCTCGGAATCATGCCGTATATCACGGCATCGATCATTCTGCAGCTCTTGACCGTGGTTTATGAGCCACTGGCGAAGTTGCAGAAGGAAGGCGAACTAGGGCGCAAGAAAATCACCCAGTGGACGCGATATCTCACTGTCATTTTGAGCGCGGTTCAATCGCTCGGTATTGCCATCAGTCTGGAAAAATCAGGCGACTTCGTGGTCAACCCCGGCGTTCCTTTCATCCTGATGACCATGCTGACTCTGACCACGGGAAGCGCATTCATCATGTGGCTGGGCGAGCAGATTACGGAACGCGGCGTCGGTAACGGAATGTCGCTGCTGATCTTCGCCGGAATCGTGGTCGGCCTCCCGCGCGGCGTCGCTGACCTGATCGACAAAGTTCGCACCGATGCCTGGGGCGCCTTTACTGCCCCGGCCATGATTCTGCTTGTGGGCATCATGGTTTTGGTGGTCGCATTTATCGTCTACGTGGAGCGCAGCGAGCGGCGCATTCCGGTGCAATACGCCAAGCGCGTCGTCGGACGCAAAGTCATGGGTGGACAATCCACGCATCTTCCCTTGCGGGTAAATGCCGGCGGTGTGATGCCTGTGATCTTCGCCTCTTCCATCCTGACCATGCCTCAGACCATGGGATATGGCTTGCGCAACAACCGTTATTTTGGCGACCTGATCCACTGGCTGGGCTGGGGCGAACCGCTCTACACGTTTTTGTATGCGGTCGGTATTATTTTCTTCGCCTACTTCTATGTCTCCATCGTCTTCAACCCCAACGAGGTTGCCGACAACATGCGGAAGTATGGCGGGTTCATTCCTGGCATCCGGCCGGGCAAGCGCACTGCCGATCACATCAACGAGATTCTGACTCGAATTACACTGGTAGGCGCTCTGTACCTGATCATTATTTCTTTCATTCCAGAGTGGATGATCACGGGTATCCACTTGAACCATCTGTACGGACCGATCGGAGCATTTTTTGAGCGGCTGCCTACCTGGGTGACGAATGGCCTGGGAGTGACGTTTTATTTCGGCGGCACGTCGCTGTTGATCGTGGTCGGCGTAGCCATGGATACGGTGACGCAAATTGAAGCGCAGCTCATCATGCGTCACTACGATGGATTTACTCCACGCAGCGGGCGCATCCGCGGCCGTCGCAGTTGGACGTAACGAAGTTTGAGGTTGCCGTACCGCCCGGTCGGCGGGTGGTGATGGTGCTGGCCGCGTGCGCCTGGAAGCAGCGAACGTATTAAGGTCAGTTCGATGGAAACCTCGCAAAACATAGGGCCGGTGGTGCTGCTCGGTCCACCGGGCGCGGGCAAAGGTACACAAGCCAAGCGGATCGCCGAACATTATGGCATCCCGCAGATCTCCACCGGAGACATTCTGCGGGGAAACGTGCAGCGTGGCACCGAGTTGGGATTGCAGGCCCAGGCCCTGATGGCCCGTGGCGAACTGGTTCCCGACGACCTGGTTTGCGACATGGTGGCTTGGCGGGTTCGTGACGTGGACTGCGAGTGCGGTTTCATCCTCGACGGGTTCCCGCGTACGGCCAGACAAGCGGGCTGGCTGGATGCTTTTTTTGAGAGCGAGATCTTTGAAAACTCAGGTGGCGGCAAGTGGTGCCTGCCAATTGTGATCCGCATCGATGTGGACTATAATCAACTGGTTAAGCGGCTCACTGGACGCAGGACTTGTCTCGCCAACGGACACATCTATAACGTCTATTTCCAGCCACCTCGCATCCCGGATATTTGCGACGTTGACGGTTCCCCGCTGATCATCCGCAGCGACGATCGTGAGGAAGTGATCCGGGAACGTCTGCAAACGTATGATGTACAGACCCGGCCGGTGGCGGAATACTATGAGCAGAAAGGTCGCCTGGTTCCGGTGAATGGCGACTTGGAAGTGGGCGAAGTTACCGGGCAAATGTTCTGGGTGATTGAGCATCGGGATGGCAATTGTTTGTAAATCGACGGCAGAAATTGAGCGGATGCGGACCAGCGGGCGCATCGTGCGGGAAGTGCTCGATCACGTTCGTGCGCTGGTAGCTCCGGGAGCTACCACCATGGACCTGGAGCGCGCCGCCGAGAAGAAGATTCGGGAGTTGGGCGCAAAGCCGGCATTCAAGGGTTATTACGATTATCCTTGTGTGCTTTGCACCTCGGTGAACGAAGAGATTGTGCACGGCATTCCGTCGGAAAAACGGGTGCTGAAAGCGGGCGACATCGTTTCCATCGATTGCGGCGTGGTCCTCGATGGATATTACGGCGACGCTGCCATCACCGTGCCAGTAGACGAGTCGGTCAAGCCCGAAGTTCGCAAGCTGCTCGAAGTGACCGAAGCCTCGTTGTACAAAGGCATCGAGCAGATGCGGGTCGGCAATGCAGTCGGCGATGTAGGCGCGGCAGTGCAGGAGTTCGTTGAAGCCAACGGCTTCAGTGTCGTGCGCGAGTTCGTCGGACATGGCATCGGGACCAAGCTGCACGAAGAACCGCAAGTCCCGAACTTCGGAGCCCGCGGGCAGGGCGCGCGGTTGCGGGAAGGTATGGTTCTGGCAATTGAACCGATGGTAAATTTTGGCAAGCCCGGGACCCGCGTGTTGGATGACAAATGGACGGCAGTCACCGCGGACGGAAGCTGCAGCGCGCATTTTGAACATTGCGTGGCGGTGACAAAAGAAGGTCCAGTGATTTTGACGCAGTAGCTGATCTTAAGGAGTCGATGAGCAAAGAAGACGCGATTGAGGTGATGGCAACGGTTCTTGAGCCGCTGCCCAATGCCATGTTCAAAGTCGAACTCGAAAACAAGCACCAGGTGCTGGCGCACGTTTCGGGCAAAATGCGCAAGAATTTCATTCGCATCCTGCCGGGCGACAAAGTCGCCGTCGAGCTTTCGCCCTACGACCTGAATCGCGGACGCATTGTGTACCGTTATAAATGAGAGTTGTCATCCCGAGCGAAGCGAGGGATCTAGGTTCTTCGCAGTCTGGAGAAAAACCGAGATTCCTCGTCGCATTCGCTCCTCGGAATGACAGAAGAAAGAAGAACTTATGAAAGTACGAGCATCAGTTAAGAAAATTTGCGACAAGTGCAAGGTCATTCACCGCAAGGGTGTGGTGCGAGTGATCTGCGAAACCGCCAAACACAAGCAACGCCAGGGATAACGGATAACGGATAAAGGACAAACATGGCACGTATTGCAGGCATCGACCTTCCCCGCACCAAGCACATTAATATTGCGCTGACCTATATCTACGGAATCGGCACCCCGCGCGCCGCCCGCATTCTCGATCAAGCTAAGGTCGAACCCATGAAGAAGGTTCAAGACCTGGGCGAGGACGAGGTCAACCGCATTCGACAGGTGATCGAAGCCGAAGGTCTGGTGGAAGGCGATCTGCGCAAGGAAGTTTCGATGAACATCAAGCGGCTCATCGAAATCGGATCCTATCGCGGCTATCGCCATCGCCGGAATCTTCCGGTTCGTGGACAGCGTACGCACACCAATGCCCGCACCCGTAAAGGTCCGCGCAAAGGTACGGTAGCGGCGAAGAAGAAGACAGCGACCAAGACATAAACCAAGGACGATTCACTATGGCAAAACCAGCAGCAGCCGGCGGCCCCGCGGCACCAGAGAAAAAAGGCAAAAAGAAGACGTTCAAGAAGAAGGAGCGCAAGCACGTCTCCCACGGCATTGCGCACATCCAGGCTTCGTTCAACAACACGATCGTGACCATCGCCGATCAGGCCGGAAATGTGCTCTCGTGGAAAAGTTCCGGCTCGCTGGGATTTCGCGGGTCGCGTAAAGGCACGCCATTTGCCGCCCAGCAAGCCGCGTCAAACGCCGCCGTCATGGCGCGTGATCATGGCGTACGCAGCGTCGAAGTGCGAGTCAGCGGTCCCGGTTCAGGTCGCGAGTCCGCCATCCGCGCGCTGGCTGCTTCCGGCATCGAAGTTCGTAATATAAAAGACGCCACGCCGATCCCGCACAACGGCTGCCGTCCGCCCAAGCGCCGAAGAGTTTGATTTTCGAACTGTACGAACGTAGCTAGCTGCGTTTCTGCTAGCAGCAAAACCGTCCGGGATGAAGGGTGAAGCCAAACCTGTAAACCGGTCATCTAAAGGAGAAGCAACTTGGCACGTTATACCGATCCCGTCTGTCGTCTCTGCCGCCGCGAGGGCATGAAGCTGTTCCTCAAAGGCACCAAATGCTTCAGCGATAAGTGTCCCATCGAGAAGCGCAATTTTGCTCCCGGCCAGCACGGCAAGGACCGTAAGTCCAAGATTGTGGGCTACGGCCTGCAACTGCGCGAGAAACAGAAGACCAAGCGTATCTACTTCGCGCAGGAAGGCCAGTTCCGCAATTATTTCGAGAAGGCCGCCCGCACCAAAGGCGTCACCGGCGAACTGCTTCTGCAACAGCTCGAGCGCCGCTTGGACAATGTCGTCTACCGCTTGGGCTTCGGCGTGTCGCGTCGTCAAGCGCGCCAACTTGTGCGTCATGGCCACGTTCAAGTGGATGGCCGCAAGGTCAACATTCCCTCCTATCAGGTGAGTGTTGGCGAGGAGATCGCGATCCGCGAAGGCAGCCTGAAGTTGGCGATTCTCGAACCGGCGAAAGAATTCGCCAGCCATCAAAACGCGCCGACGTGGCTAGAGATCGATCGCGACCACTACAAAGGAAAAGTTTTATCGTTGCCCAAGCGCGAAGACATTCATCTGCCAGTGAACGAGCAGTTGATCGTCGAACTGTATAGCAAATAAACGCGGCTAGGCTGGGCGTCCCCCAGCCGAAGTCATCCTGAGCGAAGCGAAGGATCTCGCGAGTAGCATCAGATTTTTCTGGTCCACATTTCGAGCCAGATCAGCCTGTCCCGACGCCCGACCTGAACGCAACACGGACCAGTTCAGGGAGTCGGGACTGAGCCAAACGGCCGAAGGAGAATAACAAATGCTTTGGAAAGGTTTTCAAAAACCGAAACGCCTAGCGGTCGATACTTCGACCCTCACCGATAAATATGGCATCTTCTGGGCCCAGCCTTTTGAACGCGGCTTCGGCACCACCATCGGCAACGCCCTCCGGCGCGTGCTGCTGTCTTCGATCGAAGGAGCCGCGGTCACCGCGGTGAAGATCGAAGGTGTGCTGCACGAATTCCAGTCGATTCCCGGCGTAGTCGAAGACGCCACCGACATCATCCTGAACTTGAAACAGATTCCCTTCAAGCTCAGCGGCGATGCGCCCAAGGCCATCTATCTGCGAGCCGATCAACCGGGCGTAGTCACCTCCGGCATGATTGAAGCCGACGCTGATGTCGAAGTACTCGACAAAGACGTTTACGTCGCCACCGTCAGCGAAGGCGGCAAGCTCGACATGGAAATGCGCCTCAAGCGCGGCCGCGGATACACCTCCGCCGACAAGAATTTCGACGAAGACCTCGGCATTGGTTTCATTCCTATCGACTCCGTGCACTCCCCGGTGCGCAAGTGCAACTACACCGTGGAAGCCGCGCGTCTCGGACAGATCACCGATTACGATAAGCTGACTCTCGAAGTCTGGACCAACGGCTCCATCACCCCGGCGGATTCCATCGGCCTGGCGGCGAAGCTGCTGAAGGACCACATGAATATCTTCATCAACTTCGAGGAAGACATCGAGACCTCGACATCGTCCGAAGAGCGCAAGCCCGAGATCAAGAACGAAAATCTCAATCGTTCCGTCGAGGAACTTGAGCTTTCCGTGCGCAGCTACAACTGCCTGAAGAACGCGAACATTCAGTCGATTGGCGAATTGGTGCAGAAGACCGAAGCCGAAATGCTGAAGACCAAAAACTTCGGTCGCAAGTCGCTAAACGAAATCAAGGAAATTCTAGGCACCATGGGATTGAGCCTGGGAATGAAGATCGACGAACAAGGCAACGCCGTGCCCGGCCCCACGTCGAACCAGATTCTACCCGCGTCAGCCTACGGCAACGACAACGATCTGTAGAAAGCTGTGGGGACGGGCGACCGTCCCCCAAATTTTCGTCATTCTGATTAATTTTGTCATTCCGAGCACGTTAATTTTGTCATTCCGAGCGGAGCGAGGAATCTGCTTTCCCTCTCCGCCGGAACAAAGGATTCAGCCATGCGTCACAAAGTAGCAGGATGGAAACTGGGACGTAACACCGCGCACCGTCGCTCCTTGCTGCGGAACCTGGTCACTTCTCTCATCCTCGAAGAGCGAGTCGAGACAACCGTCCCCAAAGCCAAAGCCATGCGCCCGCAAGTCGAAAAAATGATCACGCTGGGCAAGCGCGGAGATCTCGCCGCGCGCCGTCAGGCCTTGGCTTACCTCATGACCAGCGCCGCAGTCGACAAACTGTTTGACACCATCGGACCGCGCTTCGGCGATCGTAATGGCGGCTACCTGCGCATTGTCCGCACCGGATGGCGCAAAGGCGACGGCGCCGATAACGCCTTCGTCGAACTTCTGGGCAGCGAAAAGATCCTCGACGAAAAGCGCCAGAAGCGCAGCGAAGCCCGGGCCAAACGTGCCGAGGAAACGAAGCGAGCCATGGAAGAGGCCGAAAAGCAGCAGGGAGTGGAACACCCTGTCGCAGGTGCCGAAGGCGAAGACAAAATCAAATAAAGACTCAGCTCACCAGGTGGTACGGCACGGAGACGACCGTGATTCGTTGATTGCCGTTGAACAGCAGCAGTGCTCGTATCGCCTCCGGCCGGTTGTTGTGCAGCAAATAGTGATACCAGTGGCTCTCCACCAGCTCCGGGATGAGCACTGTGATATTTCGATCTGGCTGCGCGATTTGTTGTTGAATTGCGTAGTTAACGATTGGCTTCACAATAAAACGATAAGGCGAAGCGAGCACCACCAATTGAGGCAAAGGTAGTCCGGCCATCTTCGCCGGTTTTTCCACAACTTCGCTCCACTGCCTGCACAGCTGATCCGTATCTTCTCCGCATCCAACGTGCAACACATGGATTTCTCGCGATAACGTCCAGGCGTAGCGCAGAGCTTTTTCCGATACCAAACTCCAACGATCAATCGGTAAGAGCACGACCGGCTCAGCGAGACCATCCGTATGCACCGGAGCGCTCGTTCTGATTTCCAGCGCGACCTGGGCGTAATGATGTCTTACCGAGCGCATCATCAAAATCAGGGCCGGAATCAAAAGAACCGTAATCCAGGCGCCATCCACGAACTTCGCGACCAATACCACAAGGGTCGTGATCCCGGTAGCCGCGGCTCCCAGCGCGTTCACGAACATACTGCGCCCCGCTCCGGGCCCGCCGGTTCGCCTCCAGTGCATCACCATGCCCGCTTGCGAAAGCGTAAATGCCAGAAACGCGCCCACCGCATAGAGAGGAATCAAGCGATCGGTAATGCCACCGAAGATGATCAGCAGCAAGCCCGTGAGCAGAGCCAGAGCATAAACACCCTGGGCAAAAACCAGCCGCCGTCCGCGGATGACGAAAGCATGCGGCAGGTATCCGTTCTCTGCAATCGCGCGGGCTAGACGAGGAAAATCGGCAAACGCCGTGTTTGCCGAAAGCGAGAGCACCACAAGGATCGAGCCAATGCTGAGCCAGTAGAACGCGCCGCGCCCCATGACCGCAGCCAGCAACTGCGATAGCACGCTGTCGTATCCCGGCATTCCCGGATCCGTCGCCGCGATTCCGTACGCCGGGACGAGATACGCAATTCCCAGCAACATCACCATCAGGATCGCGATGATGATCGTCAGCGTGAGCTTTGCGCATTTGTCTGATGGCTCGCGAAAGGCCATGACGCCATTGCTTACCGCTTCGACTCCGGTCATCGCCGTGCAACCGCTGGAGAACGTGCGCAACAGAAGCCAGGCGCTAACCGATCCGGTAATCCCCGTTATCTTCGGAGGGACAACCACTGGGACCGGATGTCCTCCCGCAACCAGTGTCTTGAAGATGCCGACTGCGATCAAGCCCAGGAGGCACGCGATAAAAACATACGTAGGCAGCAGAAATACTCCGCCCGTCTCCTGCACTCCGCGCAAATTAATCAGTGTGATGAGAATGAGGATTCCCAGACACAGGTGGAGCGTCTGGCTCTGCAACGACGGCACGGCCGAAACCAGAGCACCCACTCCAGCCGAAATGCCGACTGCCGCGGTGAGAACGTAATCGATCATGAGCGCAGCCGCAGCCAGCAGGCCGGCTCTCTCACCCAGATTTTCCGTCGCCACCGTGTAAGATCCTCCGCCATGTGGATAGGCCGAAATCGTCTGCCGGTAGGAGAAGTACACGATGCCGAGCAGGACCACGATGCCGATCGTAATCGGCCATACATAAATAGCCCCCGCCATGCCCAGCGGGATCAATAGCGTCAGCGCGGCCTCAGGACCGTAGGCAGCGGAACTCAGCGCGTCCAGGCCAAAGATCGGGATACCCTTTAACGGCCCGATTCGCTCAGCTTTTTCCTCTTCCGTGGCCAAGGGACGGCCGAATAGCGCATCCGCGATGTTCACGTTTATCCCTGTCGAGGCAGTGCCGCCGCGCTCGACGATCTCCTTTTAGTGTCCGGATATCATAACCGCTGGTCGAGAAAAACATTCATGAAGATTATGTGACAAGGAAAGTCAAAAACAGGCCGCTTAGGATCTTCGTGAAAATGTCACTCCCATTTAGATGGCGCTCCTCGACTTTGTCATTCCGAGCAAAGCGAGGATACGCTGTCGCTGCAGCAACGCTGTAATATGTATTACAAAATAATACATGCTATGATTACTGCATTATGAGCGACATGGAAAAAACCATCAGTTTTCGAGCCGACGCCAGGAAGATCGACGCTCTCGACTCGTTGGCCGCGGCGCAATCCCGTCCTCGCAGCTATCTCATTAATGAGGCTATTACCAATTACATCCAGTTGCACGATTACCAGGATGCGCTCGTACGCAAGGGACTGGAAGATATGCGACGTGGCCGCGTGGTCGGCCATGAGCAGGTGTTGAAGCGGATCAAGAAGAACAGACGCGCCTACCCATAGTTCAGGATATTAATGATCGAATGGACGGAACAGGCAACCCGGCAACTGGATCAGGTCCACGATTACATCGCTCTGTCTAACAGCGGAGAAGTCGCCGATCGCGTTATCATGCATGTCGTCGCCAGCGTTCAACAACTCTTTACATTCCCCATGTCGGGGAGACCGGGTCGCATCTCCGGTACGCGTGAGTTGGTCATTTCAAATTCTCCCTTCGTAGTCGCATATTGCATCGAGAAAGAACGCGTCGTAATCCTCGCCATTTATCACGGCGCACAGCAATGGCCGGAATCATTCTGACGAACCCGCACGATCCGCATTCCCGTTTTGGTCCGTAGCTCCAATATTTTCTTCCGCAAGCGTTGTCTTTCCCCCAACCCAGACCTATGATCCGCTTGTTAGTGGTTCGCGAACTACCTTCCCCCATCGCGCAGAACACAAATCGAACGCGCCCTTCGGGCGCGCCAAATATGGAGGCCCATATGGCAACAGCACCAAGAACCTCTCCCACTCCTATTCAACCTCATCAAACTCCTAACGTCGAAAACGTGCTGGCATTTCGCACCACCGTCGGTTCCGTCACTATTCCGGGCGGGCAGACGAAGTTGCTGGGTGTAGTCGATGTCAGCATGTACGACAAAATCCGCCTGGTCACCGATGAACGCATCGATTCGACAGCCAACATTGTTTTGCGCCTGACTTTCACCGAGGGCGAAGAATTGGTAGCGCAACTCGACACCATTATGCTCACGCCGCACTCACAGCTCACTCGCGTCTACGATGTTCCCGGCACGCAGCTCAGCGTTTACGCCGATAGTGTCGGCGCCGCCGGCACCGCAGCGTCCGTAGATGTGCTGATCTACGGCCAGTATTAGCGTATTGTTCGCACTCCCCGGCATCTGACCAACGCTCGCCAAGAAGCGCACCTCGACCGTTCGGGGTGCGTTTTTTACGAAGAATCGATCGAGCGATGGGCACCCTCGCCCGTCGTTATCTGCTCACCAACGGCGCGCCGCGCAGTCTATACTGACGACGGCTCTTCTACTCCTGCAAGTGACAAAATCAACGGCACGTCGGTCGCGACGAACATCGAAGAATTCCCCTACCCAATGAAACCCACCGTTCTGTTTTGCTTGTTTACCCTTGTTTTGTGCGGCCATTCACTGGCGCAGGCGATGCCAGCATCCGCTCACGCGGCGAACTGCTCACCAGCGCTACTCGACATCGATGGCAACAAGATATGGGTGAACGAGGCGGGCAAAGGCAATATCACCGTCGTCTTCGAATCCGGATTTGGCAACGATTCGAGCGTGTGGTCGCAGATCACGCCGAAAATTCAGGCGGCCGGCGTGCAGACCTTTGTCTACGATCGTGCGGGGATGGGCAAGAGCACAATCAATACGTCGATCCCGTACAGCATCGATAATGACGTGCATATCCTAAGGTCAGCGCTCGCGAACTGCCATATCAACGGACCGATTGTGATGGTCGGGCATTCCTACGGCGGTGCCATCAGTTTGCTCGCTGCATCCGAAGACCCGGACATCGCAGGGCTTGTCCTGATCGAAGCGGTCGTTCCGAATGTCTGGACGCCGACGGAAGTCGAAAACAACTTGAAGGCGATGCGGCCGCAGTACGACGAGATCCGTCAAAAAGCTCCGGACCTGGCCAAGGTGGCCATCCCCTTTGCTGAAGCCATGCCCGCCACCGCGAAAAAAGTAAACGCCCTGCGCGTTTCCGATGTGCTGCCGATTATCGATATCGAGGCTGAAAAAGGACAGAACACTCCTGAAAGCACTCAAACATGGCGCGAGGCGCACAAACAGTTCACGTCAGGAAATCCGCACCGTGAATTCGTCATGGCCGTGGGCAGTTCGCACAAAGTGATGGTCGATCAGCCCGACCTGGTTGTGAGGTCGATCCTGAAAATGATCGAGACAGTCCGTGGAAAGCAGACCGCTGCGAAATAGAGCGATGCGTTCCGGCTGAACTCCGCGCCGTAGGCGCAACTGACGATCCGAAGACCTGAGACCCCAGCCGACTGTGGTCACTTCATCTCTTTGGCAATCGATACCAGGTGTTGCCTAACTTGCTCCATTCGTACATGTCCTTGTGCGGGTCACTGCGGTAATCTAGCCCCAATTCCTCAGCCCGGTACACTTAATACTGGATATGAGCGTTTCCCGCGTACAAATCGCGATCGCCGTGGGCGCTGGCGTGCTTGTTCTCATGATCTTTTTTGGCTACCTGATGTGGCTGAATGGACAGGGTCCGGTGCTCTCCCGCTCCGAGGACCGCGATCCGCTCTCGGGAACCCCGAATTCGATCGACCTCAATCCCTTGCGCGACCGCACCACCGAGCGCGTGGCCGCGAAATATCTCGATGCCATGCGCGACGGGCACTGTCAGGAACAACTTGCCGATTGGGAAAAAGATTATCGCAAGAAGTACGCTGCCTTCATTTGCTCCTCGGAGGCCCAACATCCGCTGGTTTCCTGGAAAGTAGTGGACTGGGAAGATGCCCCGCCGCTCCGCATCCTGCACTACCGTGGCAAGCGCCTGAACGCTCCCGGCCAATCCGCAACCTACAAAGAACTGTTCTCAGTCACCCTCGAGAACAAAGACGGCGATTGGGTCGTCACCAAATACGACGCGATGTATTGATGGCTATCTCGTGGAATGATTTGGGTGGGCCGCTATTTCACTGGCCCAGAAAGCACATTCGAACAGATTATTCGCAAGGCGCATTGAACGGGGAAGGGCACGAGTTCACTCGTGCCGCAAAAGGCCAGAAACGACTTAGGGTTTTGGACATCCAACCACCTCAATCCCCTGCAACCGTCACCCGCCGCGGCTTCCAACTCAAGTAAAGAAATATCAGAACTTGCGCAGTCAACGCCGCGAAACTGTCCAACATCACATCGCTGATCGCACCCGTCCGCGAAGGGATAAAAGTCTGGTGCCACTCATCCAGGCTCGCCACCAGGGCAGACATAAAAAAAGCAATCGCGGCCCAGCGCAGCGCCCAGCGCGGGGCCCAAGGCAAATGCAACGTTGCCCGCCACGCCCGAAACAGAAAAAAGCTTAAGGTGAAATAGCCGACAAAATGCCCGCATTTTCGGATGTAGTGATGCACCACGGCAAAGGCGGCCGGATCCAGACCAATGAGAAAGTGAAGCAGCGGATAAAGAATGCGGCTCGTATGCTCGGCAGAAAGCCAGTCGGTCGATTCGATCGCAATCAGTCCTATCCACAAAAGCGCGGCGACCCACGTCTTGACTAGTTGTTTCCGATCGGGGGTCAAAAGCGAAAATCCCCCGACGATTGGAAAAACATAATTTGATTCAACCGAGACCTACTCGACCGCATAATTCGGAGCTTCCCTGGTAATCAGCACGTCGTGAACGTGGCTCTCGCGCAGGCCCGCGCCGCTGATGCGCACGAAGCGGGTTTTCTGCAACAGCTCCGGAATGCTTCCACACCCGCAATAACCCATGCCCGACCGCAGTCCCCCCACCATCTGGTGGATGCTACTCGAAACCGAGCCGCGGTAGGGGACTCGGCCTTCGATGCCTTCGGGAACCAGCTTTCCGAGGCGGTTAGATTCTTCGCCGATCGCTGTCGAGGAGTCGCCGTCGGTGTTTTGGAAATAGCGTTCGCTTGAACCTTGCGCCATCGCGCCCAGCGAGCCCATGCCGCGATAGGATTTGAAAGTTCGTCCTTGGTAGAGAA
>JABDBE010000060.1 GCA_013288805.1 Acidobacteriota bacterium | reverse complement strand
TACAGTTTAATCTGACGTTTTAGACCTAGGGTATGGATTCAGCTCGACTACAAGCTTGGGCGCCTCGCCCAAGCTTGGCTTTCCTTTATTTGTATATCAAATCTCGAATGTTTCATCATGTAGCCCAGGAGAAAGGTGAACTCATTTGGAGACGACAATGAAGCAGATGGGCCCGTCGAGTATGCAGAAGCAAGCGCTCATCGAGGAAGCACGGCGCGTATTGCTTTCCGAATTTGCTCCAGGGCACGCCAGGAACTCAGAAATCACGACAAATTACATCCCACCATACGAGGTGCTAAATGTGACATTGCGGTGTGACGGCCGCCTCAGGGCATCCAAATCGGGTCGAGGCGGCGACGCTATAACGCAAGTACGTGCCGCAATGCGGCGAGCGGTCCGAGATACTCGCTTTGGTGCACGAATCGTTGCCCGCGACTTGGATAATCTCCATATCGAAATATGGATTGAGATATTTCGCGAGAAGGTTGCTCCCAGCGATGATGGAAATGGTATACCCTTCCTTTTCGGTATTCATGGCTTAGAGGTCGTCCAAGGTGGGGCTCGTGCGTACTATAAGCCCTCGGTGGCGCTCACGACCGCCTCTAAGACCGTCAGCGAACTTCTTGCGACGCTGTGCATTAAAGCCGGACTTCCGCCCGCTCAATGGCAGATGCCTTCGGTAACGATATATAGAACGTATTGGCTGCATTTGACCTCAGGCTGTGCCGGGCCTTATCAGGAGCTTATAGGGCTTCGATCGCCCAAAATGGAGGCGATTTCGCAGAAGAATATAACCGAGATGTTTCGAAATGGATCGGATTATTTGACGAATGTACAAGACGCGAATGGTTGGTATCTGTACGAAGAAAACGCACTGCGCGATACTTATCGAGATGGGCCCGTAAATCTAGTCCGAATGGCTGGCTGTGCATATTCGCTATCAATCGCGGCGAACCTCGAGACGAAAGTTGATTCGCGGAGGCGCTATTACGAAAGTAGTGTACGATGCTCGAACGCGATTTTGGGTAGGGCGGTCGATGGACCATTTGGACTTATGATACTGGATGAGCCTGAAAATGGTCGGAAGGTAGCAAAGCTCGGCATCGTTGCTCTACTATCGCTCGCTATTGGTCAAAGAACCGTGTTGGGGCAATTTTCTCCGGTGTTCGACACCCTGATTAAAACATTAATAGCAGCGCAAAGATCAAATGGCTCCTTCAGATGTCGATTAGATACGGATACAGACAATGATGACGCCGGGCAGGATTACTATCCAGGTCAAGCACTTTTGGCCTTGGCACTTGCTGCACAACTGGGTTACCGTGGAATACGCGAAGCAGTCTTGCCGGCGTTCTCGTACTATAGGGCTCATTTCTCTCGCAGACCCAATAGTGGTTTTATCCTATGGCAGGTAGATGCCTGGACCCGTTTTGCCATGCTGGGATATCACCAGGACATCCCAAAGTTTGTTTTTCTTATGATTGAATGGATCCTCAAATTTCAAATCAGTAAGGAGCGCGACAGCCGGACCGGGGGAGGGTTTCGGATTAATGGGCGTCCAACTATCGCGACAAGCGTTTACACGGAGGCAATCGTCCGTGGTGCCCAATTGGCGCAGTTTGAGAAAGATTTCGTTCGGCGCGATCGTTATTTGGAAGCGATTGTAGACGGCATTGCGTTTTGCAGAACGCTTATGGTTTCTTCCGAACACCGTCCATTTGTCTCGAGGTCGCGGATTGGAGTTGGGGGGGTGACCGGCAATTTGGAGACATTCGACGTTAGATGTGACAACGTTCAACACTTGATAACCATGGCCATTGCGGCCCTAGAGCTGCACCGCGAGATCTCGGTCGAGCAACCCGGGGGGTGGCTATCTTAATTTGGTGTTTGCTTCGTGAGGGTGTGCAAAGCGTTCAATTAGGCGGTTTAGATCCGGAATTGCGTGGCGCTCCAGGGCACCTATCAGTTTCCTCGAAGCAAATGCTCGTTTCGAGGCCGAATCGGGCCGAAAACGAGTTTGGCGTTTCGGGTCCTTCGAGTAAAAGAGGGCCTGTGTAGCCATGCGGTCAAAATCGTGCGGCCCGGTTTTGAGGCCGAAACGACCCGCGATGTTACTTGAGGCTGTGGCGGTAAGCTGCTCATAACGTTCGAGCCATCCGGTCCCTACGTCTAGTCCTTGAATTCCGCGCGTGAATGCACCCAATATACGAGAAATATATATCTCCAGGCTGTCACTATTGATCGGCATCCTATCGAGCGCAAATAAAAATGGATTTTGATCGGAGTCGTACATTCGGACCCACGTTGACGGGTTTTTCATTACGGACACGGCAATTTCCACAGGATCCCTCGTCAGAAATACCCAAGGTGTGTTGGGCAATGCACGTAGTATGGTTGCAGCGAAAAGTGTGTTCCAGCTTCGCAGTTTCAATATGTAGCGTCGCCCGGATGCAGCTTGGGCTAGTAGTCCGATAATTATTCTTATCCCACCGATAATCTCGTTTTCCGAGTAATCGCCCCACGGAGGCATTAGGAGACTGTTGAGTGCCGGCGGTTCACAGAAGACCAGACAATCCTCCGTGCCACGAAGGAAATGTGCTAACAGTGTCGACCCGCATCTCGACATATGAAATATGATTCCGGCGGGCCCACGGTGGTCTAAAACCTGAATGTCGAGTAAATTGGCGCGAGGGAATGCCATACTCTCCGCGTTAATGTCGGGAAATCTCTTTAGTGTACCCGAATAGAAGGGATCATGAAACTCGACAGGGGATATTGGCACAATCTTTATTTCGAGGTTGTGTTCTCCTCGACGAAGAGAGGCTGGAATATGTCCAACTTCTCCGGGGGCAACCCGAACGGTATCCGGTACGACTGTAGGCAAACATCCACCGTTGCGTTTCGGTAGCGACTCATCCCAATCCGCCCGCTGCCCCATGTGAGTTTGGGCTTTCCGTCTGTCTTTTTAAATCGGCTCGTGCTGCGCGAGAATGGCGGCAAACAATAGCGTTATCTCATTGCAGAGTCCCGATAGCCTCTACTTTAGACTCTTGCAAGTCAAAATGTGGTTGACCGAGGGCGATTTCCGCGCATACGCATACGAGCTGCAGACTTGCAACACAATTGGGGAACGGTCACAGGCGCCTATGCGAGTCCCTCCCGTTATTGGGTAGACTTTTCTTCCTGTCTGCCGGTAGGTCCGCGATTGTCACGTCGGGCCGATTGTCCATTTTGTAAACTCGACGCCGCGGCACGATCTATAGTGCCCGTAGAAAAAATAGCAGGTTGGCCTTAGACACTGCTGCGCGCAGCCCGAGATTTTACATTCCGGGACTTCCACAATGTCTGCCGTCAAATCTGTTGGGCGAAAAGGTTTCGGAAAGAGCGGCAGATCGCTGGGCTACGGATCCACGATCCGGCGCATAATAGTATCACAACTCAAACCGTGGGCGCCGCCTGTCTTACGGGTAGAACGCGGCCAAACCTGACAATTCTTACTGACGGCCAATCGATCCGCTATCGCATCTCCCCGGCGCATCCCGTATAATGCTTACTGGGAAGCACAAGCGCAGGGGGGAAAGACAGATGCCCGTAAGTTGCCAAGTTGTAGTCGCGAACGGTCCTACTGCTATCTTCAATTTCGAGGAAGTCCCGCGCGTTGGGGATTATCTGGCATTGCCTAATGCGCCCCGCCAGTTTCTTGTCAATCGGGTTGTTTTTGAACCCGTTGAGGTTGGTCCTACGACTGTTGGGATTTTTGTCTCCTAGGGCTTTTCTTCCGATGTCTAAAGGCCCTCAGGGTCTGAAGCGTCCGCGGAAACTCGCCCCTGCAGGGCGCGCGACCTGGTACGGCGGATACGCGAGCTATCGAGGAAATGCGTGTGAGCTTGCGCGCCGGCCAGGCCGCCTCGCAGATCGAAGATGATGTCGAAAGACGGACGGTGTCTGCTCGTTTAGGAGCCCAACTCTCGAGTTTTGACTTCAAGATGCAATCCAATCGAAGAAAATACCTTTAGAGCGGTTGCGAACCCCGGGGTCCCCCTGAACGGGTTCTTTGTCCCGAGCCAAAACAGCCCAGACTCGGTCCCGCAATTTTGGGCTGACAGCGCCTGTCAATGCTATCAAGAGAAATAATAGACGTTGGAGTCGTCGCTGCCAGCGGCAATCCCCGCGGCGTTGCCAGAAATTTGCATTGGCCAACTCATGTTTGAGGTATTATAAGTCCACTTCAGGTTACCCGCGGCGTCATAGAGATAAAATGCTCCTGGCGTGCCATCGGGCTGACCGTCCGCGACGGTCACGAACTTCCCAGCAGAATCGAGGGAGGTACTGTTCGGATTGTGCAAGGTAGTATCTGACCAAAGTTGCTGAGCGGTGTTACCTTGATTGGAAAAAAGAAAAACCTTCCCAGCTTTACCTGCATTACCGACTGCAGAGACTAGGAGGCCGTTACCGGACATAGCTACCGATCCGCATCGAGTGCAGCCTGTCAGGGTAACAGTCCAGGCTGGTATGGGATTTGCGAAGAAACCGGCTGTACTGAAACAAAATAGGCCCGCTGCGTTTGCGCCGGCGACAAAACCCGATCCGGCAGACGCCATCGCGACCCAATTTATCGTACGGTTTGGGATTTGCCACGAAACGGGGGCGCCAAGTATGCCATTATTGTTGTGAATAAGTTGGACGAATCCATTGAATGTTCCAGCAACAATCCATTGACCATCATCGGAAATGTCGACTGAAACAACATGGTCACCCGCCGCGCAAGCAATAATTTGGGGAGGAGACCATGTGGGGCCAGAGCGTTTGAAAACGTATGTTGCGTCCGCTCCCGCAATCAGAAAAGTCCCATCGCTGGAAATAGCCACCCTATTGACTCTACTTGGTGTATTATAAGCGAGTGACTTGATTCCCGATTTTGCATCGTATGCGTAAATGAATCCTTTTCCGTGAGATTCAAGGCCGCCGCTTGCGGCCCAAGATCCATCGCCCGATAATACCACCCAGTAGACTCCTTCAGTGGCTTGAAAGGTGTCTTTCCATTGTAATTGGCCGGCCGCGTTCCATAGGAAAACGCCCACAGTAAACATCGGCGCAGTGGTCGTATGATTGGCAGATTTACTGTAGTTATAATAATAGGTTCCACCAATTATACTCTGCGCATCATCCGATATGCCGACTGAATTGACATACAGGTTGCTAGAACTGGGTAATGGATTGGTCTTCCAAACCGGACTAAAAGTTGAGGGCGGCGACATGTTTAATACTCCTTGACATCCTGTTTCGTTAAACGAGCATCATAGTATTATCAAGGTTTAATTATTTAATACGCCCCGTGCTGATCTATGGTTCTTTGTGATTGGTCTTCCCCCGGATCTGGTCATTTTGAAAGTAAGAGCTCCGGCCATTTTTGATTGCCCCGCGACAGCACCGAATGCTGCGCCTGAGCGACCGAACATAGCGAGAGGCAAGGTATTGGGGTTATTCACCATCTGGTCTTACCTTCGTGGAAGTCGAAAGGAAAACATTTTTATAATTGCCAGAGATATATTTTCCGTCGATACAAATTCAATCCCGGCTAATGAACATTGGCCGCCCGGGCCTGGGGAGGGCGGGCGATCTTGTTTGTGCCTCGACGGCTCTTTCAGACTTCCCCAATACCGGTGTCTGGATGATCGAAGTAGCGAAACGAGTTCATGAGCTCTGAGTCCTAGCCGCTCGCGCCCTACCTCGCAATTTTGGGCTGACCGTGCCTACTCTGACATACGCTACCCGGTTCCGGCTCGGCAGCGGAGTCCGCCGGGTTAGTGTAACTAAATAACGTTGCTATTTGGCTTGAATTTCAGCGATCGGATTTACGCGCGCCTTTACACGTAATTCAAGACCCTTATAGCATCGGTATTCTGTAGCGCAACGAACGGCGGTCGTGGCAAGTTGGATGTTAATTGCCTAGGTATCCTTTCGAGAAACGCGCAGACCGTGGGAGCATGATGTACACGCTTAAAGATACGAATAACGAAGCTGTAATGTTTTCGTTCGAAAACGACGGTTCTATTTTGAATGAACGTGGTAGGGTTCTTGGGTCAGTGCGGGACGGTGTCGTGTGCGACAAGGATGGCACGCCGACTCGTGTGACCGTCGAAGGAAACGCCATCGTTTGGCACGGGGTCAACCCCGGACCAGTGGTCCGCGCCTACGGTGTCATTATCGTCGATGTCGGAGACGGTAACACTCCCGTCGGCATCGTAGAGGGCGCGCGATCCAATGCGGAAATAATGATTGCCGCCGCCGCGTACTGGGAATTCGTTCTAATGTACACATAAGAAGCGGTATTATTCGGCGATTGCAGCGAAACTGGGCCTGAGCAAAGCGCTCCATCGTGGCCGCACCGGAGGCGGAACTTAGAGGTGAACCGCACGCCACTCGTTTTCCGCAGCGTGGCGTTTGGGTATGCCCGGCGCGACAAACATAATACAGCACTCTAAATCGGTCGCTTTGGCCCTGGACTGGTGCTTTGAAGTTGCTTGAATTGGCCTGGACGACTGATTTCGGGAAAACCCCGAGCTTCGACTCCTCGTTACCTCATGTCGGTGACGCCTCTATTGTTGCAAAATTCAGAATAAACTGCTGGGGATAGGGCCGGCACCTGCTTAGTTATTCGTACGCGTCTTATTCTGAGCTTGCTCTGTTAAATGTACCTGCGTAGCATGAGCAAAAGATGCGGTGGGGTGGGAATCGAATTTAAATTCAACGGCGTCCCGCCCGCTGGCTTCGGCGTTTGCCAGAGGAGCATGATTCGATGACTCTCTCATTCGACCCGGGCTACGACCGCGAGCCCTTCCAGACACTGTGCGATCAAGCGCCGGGGACCGCGATCTACCCGTTCTCCTCCTTTCGGGTCGAGTGGGGCCCGATTTTCCATCGTGGCCGGCTCGACAGCAGCGCCCGAATTCTCTGCATCGGCCAAGATCCGGCCGAACACGAAGCGGTCGTCCGGCGGATTCTCGTGGGCACGGCCGGCCATCGCGTTCAAGGCTTTCTCGCGAAACTCGGACTCTCGCGCAGCTATGTCCTGGTCAACACCTTCCTATACAGCGTGTACGGGCAATCTGGGGGCAACGCCAATGTGAACGACCCCGGTATTGCAGCCTATCGCAATCAATGGCTCTCGGCTGTGCTTGTGTCCGGCGGCGTGGAGGCGGTTGTCGCCTTCGGCGGGTTGGCTGATCGGGCCTGGCAGGCCTTCCTTCAAGGGCCGGGAAATACCTTCGCAGCGCTCACCTATTGCCATGTCCCGCATCCGACGTCGCCGGAGGGCGCGGGCGGAATGCCGGCGCAGATTCAGGCGCGGACGCAGGCCATGCTCGTCGCCTGGAACGCGGCTCTCGTGACTCTACGTGAAGCAGTCCAGCACCCCGATATATCGGTCCCGCTTACGCCCTACGGCGATTCCTTTGCGCCATCGGAACTGCCGTCGATCCCGTCTTTTGACCTTCCCGCAGGCACGCCGCCCTGGATGCGGGGCGAGAGCGGCTGGGCCGCGCGTACTGGCGCCACTGCGATTCTGAAGCGTCGGACGATCACGACTACCGTCCCGGACGGCGTCATTCCGGGGAACTGACCATGAAATATGTCCTGCATGGCTGCATCGCGACGATGGACGCCAACCAGAGTGTGCTCAATCCTGGCGCGATTTACATGGATGGCGACTCCATTGCGGCTGTCGCCAGCCAGACGGCGCCGGCGCCGGCTGCATTTACCGATGTGACGCCCATCGACACGGGCGGCATCGTATTTCCCGGGCTGATCGAGCTGCACAACCATCTGAGTTACAATGCTCTTCCCGCCTGGCAGGTGCCCAAGCGGTTTTACGATCGCGGTCAGTGGCAGTCCAATTCCGACTATATCACTAGTGTCTCGTCCCCGATGGCGACTATTGCCAAATCACAAGATCCTAAGCTCCTGGCCGCCCTTGCGCGCTATGTGGAGATGAAATGCCTCTTAGGGGGCGTCACGACAAGCCAGGGCATTTCGCTCAAGACAGACGATCTGAACAGCTACTACCATGGCACGATCCGCGTGGTGGAAGACCCGCCGGCACCATTGGATCCTAGAATGCCCAAGGCCGGCACCCACATTCCCGACGTTGTCGCCAAGGATTGGGCACAGTTCAACGCAGCTTTGGACCGCGCCTCGTGCCTTTTGCTGCATCTCGCCGAAGGCCTTGACGAGACGGCTCTCAATGCCTTTCTCGCGCTTCAGCAGAACGGCGTGTGGGCCATCAATTCCGCCCTAGCGGGTATTCATTGCGCAGCTTTGCAACGGCCGCATTTCGACATCATGGCTCAACATCAAGCCTCGATGATCTGGTCGCCGCTCAGCAACCTTATGCTCTATGGCGGCACGTCAGATGTCGCTTCCGCCCGTGCGGCGGGTGTCGCGATCGCCCTCGGTTCGGACTGGTCACCGACGGGCAGTAAGAATCTGCTGAATGAACTCAAGATCGCAAAGGCGGTGAACGAAGCACGCGGTCTGGAGTTTGCCGACGCCGAGATCGTGGCGATGGCTACGTCCGTACCGGCCAAGATCGCCAAATGGGACAAGGCCGTAGGCTCCCTCGCCCCTGGATGGAAGGCCGATCTCCTTGTGGTAGCGGGCGATGCCGGCGATCCCTACGGGTCGCTGATCGCCGCCAAGGAAACGGATGTTCGACTGGTTATTGTCGACGGACGTCCAACTCTTGGCAGCCCCGCATTGATGAACGCGCTGGGCGCAACGGGCGAGAGGTTGGTAGTAGGGAGCCAAGCGCAGCTGGCAAGTTTCGGCCCGCCCGACCCGAATGTTCCGGCTGTGAGCTTTGCCGACAGTGCTCGGATCTTGGATGATGCGCTGTCCCGCCTCCCGACTCTGCTGGGCGACGAGGCTTCCGGCAGGGGCGCGGGGGGGGCACGCCCTGCTCGCGGATGCTCGGCCGCGGACGCGACTGGCCCTAGAAGAAGAGCATTTCGAACATGTTTCCTTGCGGCCGATGCTCCCACTCAACGGCCGCGCGACTGGGCCGGGAACACAGCTATCGGCTCGTCTGGCGACATCGGCGCCCCCGAAAGCGCTTCATCGGGATCCACCAAGTGTCACAGACGATCCTGGGTATGCGGCTATGTTGAGGAACCAGTTAAACATTCCTGCGGACATCAAGGCGGCTTTGGCCGCGTTCTATCCGTAAGAACAGGCCCCTCCCAGGAATTGAATTGTAATAATATTACAATTTGCGTCGGTCGACGATCCGTAGGCGAGCGATCTGCTGCTCTGGTATTGTCAGGGCAATCAATTTTAGGAGTGCTGTCAGTCGGATGACAACCTGTCTCCATTTTCGGGGAATGGGGCAGGGGACCGTACGTTCAGGCGGCGAGAGACCTCCACTCGGCCAATGCGGCTAAGCGTAAGCGCTGTTCTCAGGCCACGGCCTTGAGGTTGGGCTGGACGGGATAGGCCCATGGCAGGAGGTCGTCCAAGCGGCTTTGGGGATGGCCATTGACGATGCGTATGATGACGTCGGCCAGGTAGCTGTGGGGATCGATGCCGTTGAGTTTGCAGGTCTCGATTATGGACGCGACGATGGCCCAGTGCTGGGCGCCACCATCGGAGCCGGCGAAGAGTTGTGAATCGGCATGGAATATTGGCTCTGACTCACTTTTGATGCAATTGGATGGCTTCATGGCATGAGATTCGTGAAAGGGATCAATGTCATGAAGGGCTTCTGTCGATCGTCCATTGTGCCGCGGGGCTTTGTTGTCGAGAGCATTGCGCTATCTGGGCCCCTGATCGACATTGTCGTAAGCACGACCGGCCATACCGGCACGTGCCCCGAGTGTGGTGGCGTGTCTGCGCGCATCCACAGCCGCTATCAGCGCCGCCTGGCGGATTTGCCGATCAGCGGCCGGGCTGTGCAACTCCTGGTGTTGGCGCGGCGCTTCTACTGTGATGCCGTTTTGTGCGGTCGCCGGATCTTCGCGGAGCGGTTTGAAGATCTGGCGCCGTGGGCGCGACGAACAGCGCGGCTCGATCATATCGTGCACCACCTAGGCCTTGCGCTTGGTGGCCGCCCCGCGGCCAGCTTTGCTCAAAGGCTCATGGTGCCAGTGAGCAACGACACGTTGCTCCGGGTCGTTCGAAGGCGCGGCACACCTCGGGCCGCACCACCAAGCGTTGTTGGAATCGACGATTGGGCATGGCGGCGCAACTGCCGGTACGGCACGATCATCTGTGACCTGGAACGACGCCGAACGATCGCGTTGTTGCCGGATCGGGAACCGGCAACAGCCCAGGCGTGGCTCGCGCGCCAGCAGCAGATCGAGATTGTCGCCCGAGACCGCGGTGGCGGTTATGCACTGGCCGCCGCCAAGGCGTTGCCCCATGCCATACAAGTTGCCGATCGCTGGCATCTCATGGAAAACGCCAGCCACGCTTTCCTCGACGCCGTGCGCAAATCGATGCGCCAAATCCGCAGCGCGATCGGCGCCGCCACGATCAACCCCAAACTGCTAACGGCCGCAGAGAAGATTCAATACGACGGTTATCTGCGGCGTGAGGAAACCAACGCAATCATCTTCGAATTGGCCAAGGAAGGTGCATCCATCAAGGAGATTGTCCGACGGACTGGCCATAGCCGGAAGCTCGTTCGCAACGTGCTGCGCGGTCAAAGGACCGAAGTCTTCCGGTCACGCGAAAGCTCGCTCGAGCCGCACCTCCCATGGCTCGATGAACAATGGGCAGCAGGACAACGTAACGGCGCCGAGCTGTGGCGACAGCTCCGGCAGTTGGGCTTTCGCGGCAGCCAACGCGTTGTCGCCGAATGGATGACGCGTCGCCGACGGTCGGAAAACGCCGAAAGCGCTCTTGATCATGCACCCGCCGCTCGCAAAATCGCGCGCCTTATGAGCATCGGCCGGGACAGCCTCAGCAGAGCTGAAACGGTGACAATTGCGACAATCGAAAATGGCGTCCCGCTGCTTGTCGAAGCTCGCGAGATCATCGCCGCCTTCCAGAGCATGATCCGGCGTAAATGCAGCGACGAGCTGGAACCTTGGCTCGAACGGGCGCGTAGCAGCCTCGTCGCCTCGTTCGCAAACGGCGTACTCAAGGACCGAGCCGCTGTCAGCGCGGCCATCACGTCGCCATGGTCAAACGGTCAGACAGAGGGCCAGATCACGAAACTCAAGCTCGTAAAGCGGCAGATGTATGGTCGCGGAAAGCTCGACCTCCTCGAAGCACGCGTCATCGGCATACCATAGGACCGGCTCCATCAAAATTGCGTCAGAGCCGAATATTGACCCCCTAGGGGGCTGATCGGCGTTCAAAATGGTGCTGTCAGGCCAATGCTAACTTGTCTCTGTTTTCCGTGGGTTAGCGGATCCCAAGAGGCGGGTTTATGGGGAATCTTTCGTTCAAGCGGCATCGGTTTCCACCCGATATCATCTGCTACGGCGTGTGGCTCTATTTCCGCTTCACCTTGAGTTTCCGCGACGTCGAAGAAATGCTGGCGCAGCGTGGAATTGACGTCAGTTACGAGACCGTCCGGTGTTGGGCGATCAAGTTCGGCCCACAGATCGCCCGCAATTTGAAGCGGCGCCGACCCTCTCCGAGCGCTCGTTGGCACCTCGACGAAATGGTCGTGAACATCCGCGGCAAGCGCATGTATCTCTGGCGTGCCGTCGATGACGAGGGTGAGGTCCTGGATATGATCGTCCAACACCGGCGAGACACCGCGGCAGCGCTCAAGCTTCTCAAGCGGCTGATGTGGAGTCAGAAGATGACGCCGACGGAGGTCGTGACGGACGGACTCAAATCCTACGTTTCAGCGCTGACGGAACTCGGCCTGCAGGAGCGGCACAGACCAGGCCGATTGCGAGAAAACAACCGCGCGGAGAACTCGCACCTGCCTATTCGAAGACGCGAGCGAAAGATGCAGGGGTTCAAATCTCCACCATCCGCTCAGCGATTTCTCACCAGCCACGCCGCCGTTTACAATACCTTCAACACCGAACGCCATCTCGTCAGCCGCAAAACACTTCGCGCTTTCCGAGCCGATGCCCATGCGGCTTGGGCGGTCGCGACCGCCATGAACTGAGATCTGGGGGCAGGGGACTTCCGCGCCCGATCGAAGTTAACCTGACAAAGCTCACACGGGGTATCAGTTAGTGCAGCACCGAGGAGGCGGAGTGCGGGAGTTCGAACGCATCTGACGAGCATTGAGTGTCGCCCGTCCATTCCTCGATGAGATCATTCCCATGGTCCCGGCATACACCCCCTACCGGCGTCATCGCATGACCGTCGATCATCAGCCGTGAACCGTCACGCTTGCCGACACCCTTATATCGGCCATCCAGCACAATGTAATGCACTGGCCAAACTCCCGAGGGCTCAACCTCTGTGACCAGCACCCGCTCACCTCGGCGGCTGCGGTACTCCTTGCCTGCTTCGAGTGTCACGACAATTACCAACTATCAATGTTTCCTCAAAAACATGTGGTGCGAATCAGATATTTTGCACCCCATCCAGATGGGCCAATAGCTAGGCGGTCCTTTATTGTAATCCGATGATCGAGCGGACGCTTACGCTATCGCAGTTCATCGAGCTCTCTTAACAAAGCGTCTCTGTGCTCGATCCGGATAGCCTGGATTTTTTCGAGTTTCTCAAGCAAGGCGCGGGCAGCACTGGTGTTATTTCCTAGTCCCTCAAGTCCGAGCACGAACTCTCGCTGTCGAGCGAGACGCTTCTCGCCGAGAACCACGCGCTTATCAGCTCGGATTAACTTCGCTTCGAGTTTCTTCCGATCCATACATAAAGTTTAACATAGAGTATTTCTATTTATCGCACATCGTACTTAGGGCAGAATCGGTACTTCATAAGTGGCTGACCGGAAGCGGCAGCTCCCGCCAACAACGGCTGAGACGTGCCGAGGCCGCCTTGCGTTTCAGGGGTTTGGCCCGGCGCCCAGGGGCGCTTTACCTGTCGTCGCTGCGCCGAACAAAACATTCATTGAGAATTGGCCGCATGAAATCGGTCTATATTCAGGTCCTTAAACGATGTTATTCGCATGTCATCGCATCGTTTGGCGGGATCGTTGGGTGTTGCTGCCACTCACAAAGATATACTTCTCAATGATGGTGAATCAGTGTCTCAGAAATTTACCCAAAGGGCCTATTATATATTCAAAAAACACAAAATCTGTCTTATTATAGTGTAAAGGCAATTGTATATTATTTCCATTGACTCTCACCGTATTGGGTGGCGAAGTTCTCAAACAGATTAATGCCGGGACGAGCCACCTGCTCCACCCGGGGGATTACTAAGGGAGAGGAGAGCTCGAAATGAGTAAGGGCCGCTTGTTATTGATTGGAGCAAATCGCCTATTTCGCGAGGGTCTCGGACACGTCCTTGCAAACGAGGATATGACGATAGCCGCGCAAGTCGCCGATTTGTCGGAAGTGCCTCCCATATTGAGATCGACCGGCCCAAGCGCCAACCTGATCCTGTATGATCAATCCGACAACTCCGTCCAAGATTTTCACGCGCTGAAGGAAATTACCCAGGAGTTTACGCGGGTCGGCATTGTGATCTTGGCCGGTCGTCTCGATCAAGCCGGGCTTGATTTGGCAGTCGCGAGCGGCGCGCGCGGCTTCCTCCCGAAAAGCATATCTGGCGCGGCGCTCAAGCTTTCCCTCGAACTCGTCCTTCTTGGTGAGAATCTGTTTGCTGCTCCCGCTTTGCCAGCCAGAGAGCGGCCGATGATGGCGGAACCTTTGGTGGCCACCGAAACGCGCCCCCTGCGCGCAGCGCTATCCCCTCGTGAACGCGCGGTATTGGAGTGCCTGGAATTGGGGCTGACGAACAAGACGATTGCGCGCAACCTGGATATGACCGAAGCCACGGTGAAGGTTCACCTCAAATCGGTATTGCGTAAGATCAATGCCGGCAACCGGACGCAAGCCGCCGTCTGGGCCATGAATGACCGTGCGTCTTCGCTCTCTGTTTCCTCGTGATTCGGCGAGCGCAACGCCTACCGACAGGTCATTCCTGAACACGATTTCTCTGGCGGCATGAGTGTTTGGATAATTCGGCCGTCAGATTTCAATCGGAGGCACTATCTGCCGTCGATAGTGTTCGACCCCGTGTCCGACACAAGATATAGTCTCTCGCAATGCTTTCAGGTGCGCCTGACCCATAACCCGTCCAGCCTCGCTAGGCGGGTTTTCTTATGCGTGCATCGAGCGTGCGCGAAGCAGATCATCGGCGCGAATGGCCAGTTTGCGTTCTCTTCGCAACGTGGTGGCGGAAGGTATCAGGCCCTCGGCTTTGGCAAGGATCAGGATAGCGAAAGCCTGCCACGAGGGCACAACGTCGTTGTTCTTGGCACTCAGATCGTAGCCATGAAGTCGGCACATGCGAATGGCGGCGACCGGAGACGGTACCATTTCGGCAAGGCGATTGCAGTCGTCAGAGAAGAGGTCGTCAAGACAGATGCCCAAGATGTTTTTGCAGACGCGGACGAATTCCTTATATGACTCCTCATGACAGTTCATGCGGATGAGGAACCCTAGCTTTGTGGTGTAGTTCGCTAGTCTGATCATCCGTTGATGTTATTTCGGCATTTACCAAGAATCTATGGTGCATCAGTGCTACTTCCGTCGCGTCGAGAGATCCGCGGTCTCCACCACTTCCGCGCCGCTCAGCCCCGCTAGGCGGATTTTATGCTTGTGGCATTGCCATGAAGGTATCGACGAACATCCTCAGCTAACGGTCCCACTGCGAGAACGGCTGAATCGAGTTGGGCGGCCGAGACGCGGAATTCTTCAATCCAGTATCGCGCGTCAAAGTCGAGGTCCACGTTGAGCGGCCTTCGATTTGTGACTTGCACAGGTCTTTCGGCGAGCATTGTTCTTCCCCCCTACGTTTGGTTGAAGAACGATCTCAGGCGGGAGGCAGTTCCTCGAAATCGACGTCGTCGAAATCGTCCTCATCATGGACCTGCTGACCACCGGACGAGATCGCCAGGCGCCGCGCATCCCGCGCCGACGGATCGGTCGGAATGATGCCCTCGCCCTTGGCGATGATCAGAACGGCCATGTCCTTCCAGCAGATAACCGGGACATTTCCGGAGATGCTGAGATCGTAACCGAGCCTTCGACATCTCACGATGGCATCTGCTGCTGACCGGATTGTCTTCGTTATGCGGACGACATCGTCATTGAAGAGATCGTCAAACGTGACGCCGATGACCTCAGAGGCTTTTTGAAAAAGGTTGCGTGAAGGGTTTTGGCGTGATTCACACTTTGGATGTGGACGCCTGAAACCCGAGGCCGGATGGCCGAGATACGCAAGAAGCTGAAACGTTACCCGACGGACCTGACCGACGAGGAATGGTCGTTGATTGCGCCGTTGCTGCCGGCTCCGGCGCGGAAGGGCCGACCTCGCAAGACGGATTTGCGGGAGGTGGTGAACGCGATCCGCTACCTGGTTCGGACCGGCTGCGGCTGGGAGATGCTGCCGATCAACTTTCCGCCATGGCAGACAGTTTATTGGTGGTTCCGCGAGTTCGTCCGGCGCTTCTTGTTTCATACCATCCACGACATCGCGGTGATGATGGATCGCGAGCGCGTCGGCCGTGAAGCGAGCCCGACGGCCAGCGTCATCGACAGCCAGTCGGTCAAGGCGCCAATGGCGGAAAAGCGCGGGTTTGACGCCAACAAGAAGATCGTCGGGCGCAAGCGCCACATCGCGGTGGATACCGACGGCCGGCTGCTCATGCTCAACCTGACGACAGCGGATATCTCCGACAGCGCGGGAGCCCAACTGATCCTGGATGCGATCCGCAAGCGCTGGCCCTGGGTCAAGCATCTCTTCGCCGATGGCGCCTATGACCGGGCACAGCTGATGGACAAAGCCGCTTTCCTGGAGTTCACCGTCGAGGTCGTCCGTCGCATCGAAGGAACCGAAGGCTTCCACGTCCTGCCGCGCCGATGGGTGGTTGAACGAACCTTCGGCTGGATGACAAGATGGCGACGGCTCGTGCGCGACTACGAACAGCGCATCGACGTCTCCCAGGCAATGATCCATATCGCCCTCAGCTCACTCCTCATCAGGCGTATCGCTCATTAAAACCATTATCCAAAAAGACTCTCAGCAGCGACGCGTTCCAACTCGTCTGCAGTCTCACCTTTGCCCTGCAGGGCAAATCGATCGAGCTTATCTGTGTACTCGGCGATCCAGATCATCGGCTACACATTGCCAGACGAAGCAGCTCTAAAATGGTCACTTTAGGTCACGCCACCTCAGTGGATGGTGCCCAAGACATCGTAACCGACCTCGCCTCTAGCGCCCTTCCTATCAAGCATATTTGATATGGGGTGAGTGATCCGTTGTGTTTCAGGTAATCGCGCAGGCTTCCGGCGCAATTCGCCATCACTTCTTGGCGGGTCGCGCCGGTGCACCGCCAGTCCGGCAACTGCGGACATACAAGGACGAACTCGCCGCCGATCTGAAAGTGGCGAAGAGTGATCGGGCGGTTTGAATTTACATTAGGTGTCATCGCGTTTTCACCGGATTGCCAAGCTGCGCCTGTCTTCGGTGCTGTCAGTCCAACGGCAACTTGTCTCCGTTTTCCCGGATTGAGGGCAGGGAGCTTGGGTTTTAGGCGATGAGGGACTTCCACTCAGCCAGTGCGGCTGAGCGGTTTGCCTTGAAAGTTTGACGATCGGTGAGGTGTCGATCCTGATTGAAATGGTTGTGAAGGTGCTGTCAGGCGAACGCTAAACTGTCTCTGAATTCTGGCTATAAAGCCAGCTGAAAGGGATAAAGGGTGTGAGTCCAGTTTCATTTAAACGGCATCGGTTCCCGCCTGACGTGATACGCCAAGCGGTGTGGCTGTATTTTCGTTTTACGCTGAGCTTTCGCGACGTTGAGGAGATGATGGCGGAGCGCGGGATCGACGTCAGCTACGAGACGATCCGTTGCTGGACCCTGAGGTTCGGGCAGCTTTTCGCGCAAAATCTGCGACGGTCACGATCCTGTTCTGCTCGTTGGAACCTGGATGAGGTGTTCGTGAGAATCCGCGGCCGGCAAATGTATCTGTGGCGTGCGGTTGATGACGAAGGCGAGGTGCTGGACGTTCTGGTCCAGCGTCGGCGCAACAAGCCCGCAGCGGAAAAACTCTTGCGAAAGCTGCTGAAGAACCAGGGGATTCATCCTGAGACGATTACTACGGACAAACTGCCGTCTTACGGCGCGTCCATCAAGGTTCTGGGGCTCGTCGATCGTCATAAACCCGGCGGGATGCGTGAGAATAATCGGGCGGAAAACTCACATCTGCCGATCCGTCGACGCGAGCGAAAGCAGCAGAGATTTAAGTCACAGGGCTCTGCCCAGAGATTTCTCTCGACCCACGCCGCCGTTTACAACAACTTTAACGTCCAACGTCACATGATTTCCCGATCGACTCTTCGCAAGTTTCGTGCCGACGCGAATGCTGTATGGATGGCTGCAACCATCGCTGCCTGAGGTTCTGCATTAGGGGCAATTTTCAGTCTGAGCGAGTTAACCTGACAATCCCCGTTCGAGTGCGTTCAGAGTTTCTCTATAAAACTGGCGATGAGCATACCGCCGCTCATGTTTTTCAGATCAAGCCGACAGATTTAACATACCACACATGACTGGCCAACTCCGTGCGGTCATCGAAGTAAGTA
>JABDBE010000059.1 GCA_013288805.1 Acidobacteriota bacterium | reverse complement strand
GATATTGCTTCTTCAACGACGCAACGAGGGCATCGAGGCGGCCCTGCGCGGCCTCAGGCGAGAGACCAGGCTGGAGGCGCGCGATGGTCTCAAAGGGGAAACGCGTGCCGCGCATCGGCGGCGGGGCGGGGTCGCCGTAAAATCCGGCCGCCGCCCACAAATCTGTACTGCGCTCGTCTCGGGTTTGGCCCTGGTCGCGAAAGCTGGCGGGCATGACACCCACAACATGATAGACATCGTTGTCAAGGCGCACACTGTTGCCCAGAATGCGCGGGTCGGTGCCAAATGCGCGCTTCCAGAGCCCATCGCTGATGACGACTTCAGGGAGGAAGCCGGGTGTGGCGTCGTGCGGATCCCAGGTGCGGCCCAACTGCGCGTCCACGCCGAGCACCGCGAAGTAGCTCGGTGAGACCGACTTTGAGGAGATGCTCGCGGGCTGGGTGCTGCCGGTGAGATTGTTGGTGCCGAAAAAGGATAGGGACACATATTGGAAGATTCCCGAGTTTTGAAGGTCTCGCAACTCAGGGATGGAAAGGCCGATGTCGTGCGCGCCCACGCCGGTAAGGTTGGCTTCAATTCGCACCAATTCGCTGGGGTTGGGGTAGGGCAAAGGGTGCAGCAGGGTTGCGTCGATGACGCTGTAGATGGCGGTGGTGGCTCCGACGCCGAGGGCCATGGTGGCGATGGCAACGAGAGCAAATCCGGGAGACCGGTGCAGCATGCGAAACGCATAGCGGATATCGAGCAGAAGATTCTCAGCAAGCGGAAGACTCTGCTCGGCGTTGTGTTGCTCGCGAACGGCCTGGGCCGCGCCCAGCTTCAGTGCGGCCTGCCGCCGCGCCTCAGTAGGCGACATGCCGGCGCGCAAATTCTCCTCTGTCTGCAAGGCAAGATGCTCGGCCATCTCTTCACGGACACGCTGGTCGGCGCGCCTTCCGGTGGCGAAGTTCGAGAAGCGGATGAACAAGCGGCGCAGGAATCTCATGGCAGGTCCTTCGCTTTGACTTTGAAAAAGCGCGTGATGATTGCCGCGGTTTGTTCCCAATCGTGGGTCTCTTCCCGGAGTTGTTTGCGGCCGGTCGCGGTAAGGCGATAAAAGCGGGCGCGGCGGTTGTTTTCCGATGCGCCCCACTCGGAGGCAATCGAGCCTTCATGCTCCAGCTTCAGCAGCAAGGGATAAAGGGTACCCTGGTTCACAGCCAGAACATCTCCGCTGATCTGCTCGATGCGGCGGGCAATCCCGTAGCCGTGCTGCGGCCCAGCACATTCAGTGTCTTCAGGACCATCAGCGCAAGCGTTCCTTGCAATACGTCCGGCTTTTCTTTCATCGGGAGACCCACCTTTAGGTTTCCTACAGGAATAATGGCAGGGTTCCTTTTGGAAAGCAACAGGAAATTTTTGCGCGATCTTGAGATGTCAAGTCCAGAGGATCTGTCAATAAACTGCCGGGAGACTGTTTATTGAGGGTGGCGTAGCTGTGATTACGAATGAAAAGCCGGCTTGCGTTTACCGAATTCGCTTCAACTCGCGATAACAGGGCCAAATCACTCATCCAGAATCGAATACTAGCGATTCTCGAGATAGATCCCCTGAAACGCCCATCGCGCCGCCGATCCGTCCTCGAAGACAGTTCGTGAGATTCCAGTCGAGATGCCGTACTTCAGGGGACCAATGTCCTGGAAGCTCGTTTTGTCGCCAGTCTCCGGATTGCCGACAAACGGGGAGTCAGGTTGGCTTGGAGGCGGGGGTTGGGAAAGGCTTGCTTGATGGAACTCAGCTCGTTAGCTGGACCACTCTTGAAAGGTGCGAGTGCTCGCCTTCGCCATAAGAGGCGCTTTGGATGGAGGGTGTTTGTATCAGCATCTTGCTCTGCTGGCGGCGGGCAGGATGGTTAGGGCCGGTGAATTCGAGCAGTTCGATAGGCGCGCCGTTTTCGACTATGAACGCGACGCGGACGCCGTCGGATGGGCTGTTGGGAGGAATCAGGATTTCGCGGCCAGCAAGCTCGGAGGCGAGGTCAGCCACTTCAAACGCGACGTGCGGAACTTGCCGGACGAGGTCAGGGACCGCCGAGTCCGCTTCGAAACGCATCCACTCCACGCCAAATTCGCTTTTCTCGTGGCTGACGACAAAGAGTTTCAGGTGTTTCAAGTGGTCTCGCCAGGCTTCGCTTCAGTAGTGGGAATTCCGATGTGATGGTACCGGCGCATTGTTTTTCGCTCTCCGTGGAATTGGCACAAATTCTACGGTGTCGTTACCGCGTTTGAAACCGCGCCCTCGTGACCGGACTTCTGAGGCACGAAGTCAAATTGTACATTACTGGTTTTGGCACAAGGCAGGTTCGGAATGCATGACGAGCCACCGGGAAATGATGCCCGAACAAAATTTCAACGACGCGGGCCAGAAGTCGGCTTCTCGGAGATGTGGCCGGGTTAGGATCGATAAACGCCCACGGGACCTCCAATCCGAGCGTACTCTGTGCGGCCGGAAGGATGATGCCATCCCGACTCTTCGGCTGAGTGAAATTGCGATTTGGCGGCAACTGATCTCGCGCCGCGATACCTTCTCTTTCTCTGGCCTATTGACTTGGCTTGTTCGGCGGTGTGGCGCCGCTTCAGGAGCGGGAGAGGTGTGACTAGGCTACTTACTGCGCTGAACTCGCAGTGAGCGTCGTATGAACAGCTCTGGAACGCACTCGCAGCTGCGCGGCGACGATCGCGTGTGTTAGCAAGTAGAAGGGCACAAGTACCGTGGGCACCAGGGACAGCGGCAGATACTGCATCGCCTGCGACCCCACACCGGCGTGGATCAGTTGCAGCGGGCTGCCCGCCGCCGAAGTAATGCCCAGCCCAACGGCCACAACGAGGTCAAGCGTTCCAAAGGCGTTCCATCCCGCAATCGTGCGCACCGAGGGCTCTTTGGAACGGGCAATGCTCAGCGCAAGCGGAATGGCCAGCGCGCCAGTGATCATATCGCCCAAACCTGCAAAGAATGGGAATGGTCCACTCAGGCTTCCTGCGATGAAGTCCAGCAGAAAGAGGACACCGAGGATGCGCATCGCATTCAAGCCGACGAGCAGTTGCGGCGGAATTCCGAGGAGGGTGGCGCGTACCTTTTCGCTGGTCAACGCCAGCACGCCGGCCGTCAGCAGCGGCACGGCGAACAGAACGCCGATTAGCGGCGCGGGAAGGTTTGGTGAGAACGCCAGCCGGCCGGATGCGCCGAGTAACACCGCCAAGCCTACCCATCCCCCGCCAACGGCCGCAATCACGAGGCGGCGGGCGAACGAGCCGGAAAGCGCCTGCGTCACCGCAACCAGATCAACCGCGATGACAGCCATTGTGACGATCGAGCCGGCGAGATCTAACGGAATCATTGAATCAGACATCGAAGTTCTCCTTTCAGACCATAGGATGATATGTGTCATCCTATGGATTCGGATTTTTACGGTCGCTGGAAAAAGTGGATTGAGCCGTGGGATGACTACCGGCATCCTATAATCAGTCATGCGTTACCGGTCTGAACACAAAGCGGAAATCCATCGGCAAATTGTGAAGGAGGCCTCCCGGCGCGTTCGCGCCGAAGGATTGCATGGTGCGGCCGTTTCAACCGTGATGCGGGACTCTGGTCTGACCCACGGCGGCTTTTACAAGCATTTCGGGAGCAAGGACGATCTACTCGTAGAGTCGTTGCGCGACGGCTTCGCGGAGATCGCCAGTATCCTCGCTCGCGCGGCCGAACAGGCGCGGCCAGGCCAGCAGTGGAAGGCCATTGTGAAAACCTATTTGCGCCCGGAAATGTGCGACTATCCCGAACGCGGCTGTCCGCTGCCGGCCCTCGCGCCCGAATTAGCGCGGGCAGATCCGGCGATGAAGGCTCAGATTGTCGGGGAACTTGTGAAGTACAGAGACGGCATGCTGCCGTTTATGCCTGGCCGGTGCTCCGCGGACAAAGAGCGGGCCTTCTTTGCCATCTTTTCAACCATGATCGGAGCAACGGCCCTCAGTCGCATCCTTCCTGCTCAGGCGCGGGCCCGGGTGCTTGCGAGCGCTCGTGATTTTCTTCTGGGCAGCTTTGATCATCCATGGTCAGCCTCATGAGCCTTCGCCCCAGCTTTCCCCTTACTGACTGATTACGAGCGGCTTGCACTGAGCGGGCAAAAATAGGTCCTCGTAAACGCGGTATGCAACGGCGATCCTTACTGATCACAGGTCAGCAGATTCCAGTCGCAAGCCGACTTCTCGGGATTGACGGTCTTCCCGAGGCACTCAACACCGATCAAACTAAGTCTCCTAACGCACTTCCTGGAAAACGATCGTGTAGCCATCAGGGTCTTCTGCGCTGAAGAGTCTGAGTCCGTATGGTGCCACTTTCGGACGCTCAGCCTTCAAACCTCGGCCGGTGAGTTCCTGATATGCCAGCTCTACATCGGAGCAACCGATGTAGAACACAGCATCCTTAGACCGCTTCTCTGGAGCCTTCAGCGGACGCTCATTCGAGTCATATTGAGTGTTCAGCATGATCTCCGCCCTCCCAAACCGCAGCCACATCCAATGAGAAAACCGGCCCTCCGCTGTCTCGACCTCAGGTGAGGCTGAGACTACCGAGAACCCGAGCATGTCTCGATAGAAGGCAAGAGCCGTTGGCATATCGAATACTCCGATCAGCGGCGTTAATCCCAGTGGAGAGAAGCTCATGTTTCCTCCAGATCCTGATTTTGCTGGCAAAGCAGAAGTCGGCAAAGCTTATTCATCTCCAATGCTACCAAGATGTAGAAACTGAAAGTTGGCAATGGGTTAGTATCGGCAAACGCCCTAGGCAACGCCGATTCACATGATATCGAGGCCTCGAGGATTCCGGTCGCCCCTGCCGACTTTCGAGGACTTTCGAGGAGTAATCATTCCGACCGCCGCGCAAAACTTGGGACATTCCAGATCTCTGAACAATGCGCGCGATGTGGAGCCAGAACTGCTCGGTAAGCCGGCACACTAAGCTCAATCTCGAACGCTTGCTGTGGCCGTTCGGCGGAATTGTCGGCGCAGCGACCGATTAAGGAAATCAATTGCCATTTCCCGTCTGCTGCGGACACAGGCGACGCTCCTGCGCACGGAAAGTAGGCTAGCTTCTAGCCCTACAAGGTTCGACCTTACGGGTGGCGAAACCGATACCCAACCCACCCATCCGTCAATATGTACGTGGGATTCGTGGAGCTGTCACCAAGTTTCTTGCGCAGTTGACCGACGAGCACTCGCAGATGAGCGCGGTTGGCGAAGTCGCCCCCTAGATTCAGGGCTGTGTGCAGCCGCGCATATGTAACCGGGCGGCCGGCCTGGGACATCAGGACCTTCAAGGCCTCAAATTCCAGAGGAGTCAAGTGAATTGCCTCTCCTGCTCTCTCGACGCGATGGCGCATGGTATCGAGCGTGATGTCGCCAACCGTAATCGCTGCATTCTCGGGAATTTCAGGAGCGTGGTAGCGGCGTATAGACGCGCGGATCCTGGCGGCCAACTCGCGCATCTGGAATGGCTTGGTTACGTAGTCGTCGGCCCCAGCTTCGAGTGCCCGTACCTTGTCGTCTTCGCTGCCGCGGACCGTGAGCATGAGAATAGGAAGCCTCGTAAAGCTTCGCCTGATGCGGGCAAGTGTTTCGATTCCTCCGACTCCAGGCATATTGATGTCGAGCAGTACAGTATCGTATTGGCCTGCTCGTAAGCAGACGAGCGCTTCCTCTCCGTTGCCAGCTTCGCCGACATCGAAACGAAGGATTTCAAGAGTGCCGGTGAGGCTCCGTCGCAACGATGTATCATCGTCCACGATTAGAACTTTGCCCTCTGATTGGGCCACTTCATGCCTCCTTCTGTATCTGTGGTAGAGAAAAGAAAAACGTAGTCTTCATTTCCGGAGTGCTTTCGACCCACACTCTTCCGTGGTGGGCTTCGGCAATACGCTTGGTCACCGACAGACCGATGCCCGTTCCCGCCGATTTGTATTGGGTTTCCGGTGCGCGATAGAAGCGCTCAAAAATGCGTAGAGCCTCTTGCGGAGGAATATAGGAGCCCTCATTCTGCACGCTGAATACAATTTCCGAGTCGGTCGACTCAACGCGCAAAGAGATCGGGGAGCCCGGGCGTCCATATTTCGAGGCGTTGTCGAGGATTTGAAACAGGGCCAATTGCAGGAGCCGGAGGTCTGCCCATACGTGATCGACTATCGAACGCACCGAGAGAAGCAGAGGGCGATCCTCGCGGGCCGAATCAGACCACGAGGGACATTCTTGGAGGAAATCACAGATTTCCACTCGTTCGAGTTCTACTCGAAACCGACCCTCGTCCAGTTCGGCGGTTTGAAGCACTTTGGACGTCAACTCCCCAAGCCTCGTCGCCTCACTTTCAATAAGAGAAGCGAGCTCTTTCTCCGTGTTCTCAAGTTTGGAGCTCTCCAGCAATCCCGAACTGGCCGTCTGGATTGTGGCCAATGGTGTCTTGAATGCGTGTGCCAGCCCATCCAGCATTGCGGAGCGGAGTTGCTCGCTCCGGCTCGCGGCCTCGGCGCTGCTTTCCGCGATGAAGGAGTGCGCTCGCTCGAGTGCGAGAGCCGCGAGTGTCGCGATCGCGTCCACACATGTCGAGTTGAGGTAAGCGCTCCGAGCAGAGCCGGCAACATAGACTGCGCCGATGGGCCTTGTTCCCAACCTCAAAACTCGCGTGAAAGTTCGCGAGGCATAATCGGTTTCTGAAGATTCATTGAAGTATGTTGCCCGAACCCGGTCCGCTGGAATCGTGGTGCGGCCCGCCTTGTCCATCGTGAATTCACGCGCATCCCATATGGCGACAGCGTCTGCTTCGAAGACGTCCGCGATCAGTCCCGCAAGTTGTGAACCGACTTCGTTCCGGCGGTCCATCATGATGATGTCACGACTGGCCAGATACAGCTTTTCGAGTCTGGTTCGTTCGCTCTGGGCAGCATCTGTCTGCGCCCGAAGGCGATCAGCAAATCGGCTCACGGAAAGGGCAATCATGATGAAGATAGCCGAAGAGATCCAATCCTGGGGGTCATTTTCATAAAAGGAAAGAATCGGCGGCATGTAATAGAAGTCCAGGAAGGCAACCGCCGCGATGGATCCCATCGCAGCCTCGATAAATCCCCACCGAAATGCAATGAGCATGACGAGTAGCAAATCGACAAGTCCTGTGGTCAGCGCCTTGGCGTGGCATCGAAACCCAACCGTCGTCACCAGCACAAGGATCAGAACAACTGTCGCGCTCCGCAGGAGACGCCTGGCCGCGTACATACACTTCTTCCCAAGCGAAAAGAGTAGCCCTCCATCCGTAAGGATTTGCTAAGGGAAACATCTGCAAACTCCGATGTCCACCTTGTGGTTGAGCGAATTCAGGGGAATCGCTGACAGACTCTTCCAATAGTTGCAAACAAACCATAAAGACCACGCCAATCGTTATCGAGTCGTAATGCGTTCTGGCATTGACTTGAATTTAGAAACGCCAAGTTCCCATTGGCAGATTGGATGGCAAGAAGTTGAAAACCTTTCCCGATTCTTCTCGAGGCTCTGTCGGTTCCGTGTCGGATTCCACCGCGCACTCTGTTATGTGTCTGCACTTGGAGCGCTTCATGTTGCTCGCCGGGCAGACCTCCTCGTCGGAACAACGAAGAGGAAACGTTTCGGCTGTGAATCCTGGTCGTTCATTCAGGCCGTATCTTGTCATCGGCGCACTGGTCCTTGCAGCGCTCCTGTTCTTGCTGGCCCCGTTTTCTCACGCGCAGTCGACGTTCGGCAGTATTCGGGGAACCGTCCAGGACACTTCCGGAGCGGCGATCCCCGGCGCCAAAGTCACCCTGCATAGCATCGACGAAAACACGGATCGTTCTGTCAATTCAGACGATACCGGCAGCTACGTTTTGGAGAATGTGAAGGCCGGCAAATACAGCATTCGGGCCGATCGCGAAGGTTTTGCCGAGACCGTTATCGACAACATCTCGCTTGCTGCCCGGCAGGATCTTCGCTTTCCGCTCCAAATGCCGGTCTCTACGCAAACCACTAGCGTCGAAGTGACCGCCTCAAACGCTGAAATCAACACCGAGAATGCGACGGTGAGCGATTCGAAGGGGACCGCCGAGATCGGTCAATTACCGTTGAACTTTCGTGGCGCCACGACAAGTCCCTTGGCCGCACTGGCAAGTTCCGCAAATGTCCAGCAGGACAGCCAGGGCAATTTCACGATCGGCGGCGCCACAACCGACATGATCGGTTTTTCAGTCGACGGAATCTCTTCGGTGAATGTGTTCCAGAGTGGCGTGGCGCTTGGAGTGAACGCGGCGGGAGCCAATCCCTATCCGTCATCCGAAGGCATATCTGAGCTCAAAGTCACGGCCTTCAATAACAATGCCGAATTTTCCCAGGTTGGTGACGTCACGTTCACAACCAAGGCTGGAACGAACCAGTATCACGGAAGCCTCTTTGAGTATTTTCAGAATGATGTGCTCAACGCGCACGTCTATAACTTTCCCGAAAAGGCTCCTGAGCGGTTCAGCACGTTTGGCGGCAGCCTGGGCGGTCCAATCGTGATCCCGCACCTCTACAATGGCCACAACAAGACCTTCTTCTTTTTTGACTACGAAGGCAATCGGCGGAAGACATCTCAACCGGAGCAATATGCCGTTCCCACGGCGCTTGAGCGGACCGGCGACCTGAGCGAGCTCGCCTCGACGATTCCTGTCAATTCTTCGAATCCAAACTGTCCGGCAAACACGGGCTGCCTGATCAATCCGGCAACCGGATCACTGTCAAACGGTCAGCCGTTTGCGAACGACAAAATCACAACACCGCTCAGCCAGTCCTCTCTGGCATTGCTCAATGCGTATTATCCATTGCCCAACGCGAACAACCTGGGCGGCGGGCTGAACTACCAGACGCTTGTCCCTGTTCCTTCGAACACCAACGGGTTCGATGGACGGGTCGACTACGTAATTTCGCCCAGGCAGCAAATCTATGCCCGGTACAACTGGAAGAACCTCCTCGTGAACACGGTGAATCCGTTGCTCCCCAACGATGTCGACACCGAGCACGACCGCAGCTTCTTGGTTTCGCACAACTTCACAATCAGCAACAGTCTGCTGAATGAGTTCCGCTTTGGCTTCAGTCACTCACTTCTCGCGCCGAATTTCCCGGTTGTCGGCGCCACGGCAATTTCCAACCTGGGCCTTCAGGGCGTGAACGTCTCTCACCATCCCACCGATCAAGGATTTCCAAGCATTGTCTTCTCAGACGGAACCAACTTCACGCCGATCGGCAGAGACCATGTCGGACCGACGCAATCGAGCACCAACCAGATTGCCGACAATCTGACCTACACACGTGGCAAGCACACCATGCGCGCAGGCATTGATGTGCGCTGGGTACGGTTCGCGGTGCCCGAGATCGAGACTCCTTCCGATGATTACGGTCTCTTCACCTTTAACCAGAACATCTTCACCGGCAGTTCGTTCGGCGATTTTCTCTTGGGAATCCCGAACACGACATACTTTGCAGTGACCGGTCCGAGAGACAACGCTGGAGGAATGCAGATGGGCATCTATGGGCAGGATGAGTGGCAGGTTAATCACCGGCTCACGGTCAATTTCGGTCTGCGCTGGGAACTACTTCCACCCTTTATTGACTCCAACGGCATCCAGGCCAACTTCGATCCCAAGACCAATGCGGTGATCGTAAATGACGTGCTGTACCGCAAACTGGGCGGTCCGGTGCTTGCCTTCCTGCAGTCCTTCAATGCCTGCAATGCGGCTCCTCCGGGATTCTCGGCGCCCGCGGATCCCGGTTATGCGCCATCCACGTCGATGCCATGTACGAAGGTCATTTCGAACAGCGAGGAGGGATTTCCAGCCGGCCTGCGCCAGACCTATCTGCGCAACTTTGATCCACGGTTGAGCTTTGCCTACCGCCCGTTTGGCAATGACAAGACAGTTTTTCGCGCCGGGTTCGGAATCTTCACGGTGACCGCTCTTGGTCAGCTCCAGAACAACAACGAAAGCAATCCCCAGGCATCGGTTTATACGTATACCAACATGAACGCCAAGGGTACTCCGTCGTTCGCGTTTCCGCAGGTGGCGCCCCCAGGTGTAGCCGGACAAGCCCAGATCGGCGGCGGAACGATCGAACAGGCAACCGATCCCCGCTATCGCGATGCGCAGGCGGCGCAGTGGAACGTCACGGTAGAAAGGGAAATCGCGGCGAACACGGCCTTGCGTGTGAGCTACGTCGGCATGAATTCCTATCGGTTGAATGTTACGGTCAATCTCAACCAGCAAATGCCCACCACCGTTCCTGCTCCGCAGCCAAATCCGAATCCCATTCCGTTTCCAAACTGGGGAACGATTTATTCGACCGAGAATCTTGGCCACCAGAACTACCAGGCAATGGAAATTCAAGCCACCCAGCGGACTAGCAGAGGACTCTCCTACCAGGCCAACTACACTTGGGCTCATGATCTGAGCGATGCGCAGGGCGATGCACCTACTGCTTTTCAGGGCGAGACGCGTTACGGACTAGCGGACGATGATCGTTTCGCCATCAGCAAGAACCGCGGGAATGTGATCGGCACTCGCCGCAACCGATTCCTGCTGACCGGCACCTACGAGTTGCCGTTTGGAGTGGGCCGTCAGTGGCACAGTTCCTCGCCGATCATAAGCGGGCTCCTTGGCGGTTGGAATCTGAACACGATTACACTGCTCGAATCGGGTCCATACCTCACACCCACGATGAGCGTGAGCCTGGACCAAACAAACACTAACCCGGCTGCCGCCAACGTCACGGTGGTACGTCCAGATCGTGTCGGGAATCCCATTCCGGCTCATCGGACCAATGCCAATTACTTCAACATCGCTGCATTCGCTCCTCCACCAGTCGGTGCAGGCCGAGTGGGAAATGCGGGTGTCGGCAGTCTGGACGGGCCCGGAACGATCGCAGTGAATGCAGGACTTGCCAAGGTTATCGCCTTCCGGGAACGGTGGCGCCTGCGGTGTGAAGGCACGTTCACAAATGTACTGAACCACACGAATTTCGCTCCGCCGGCTACGGACATCAGCAGCCCGGCGTCGTTCGGTGCGCTCACGTCGGCCCAGACCGCAGAAAGCGCCGGTAACCGAACCGGACAGCTTGCTCTGCGCCTGGATTTCTAGCTCCATGCGGTATGTCGGGCGTTCGAGATGGCCGAAGCGGCAGAGCCTCCGTTTCGGCCATGCCTGTATCGAAAAGGCTCAACTTTACGGAAGGAGAGTCCGTCATGACCAGAAGGAACACGCTTGTGGGATTACTGCGTGCAAGCCTGATGTTCGTGGGCTTCGCTTCCAGTCAGAAGGATCGCATTGTAAAACATCCCGATCCGGCCATCCTGGCGAGTGAAAACGTGAAGGAGCTATTGCTGCTCATGGATCCAGACAAAAAAGGGAAGATTACCAAGCTGGAGAGTGACAAGTTCTCGTGTCATATCAATTTCGATTTTGTTTGATCTGGAGGTTTGATAGTTCTGTGGCCAGATCGATCCATTGATCAACGAGCAACTTCATGCGCTCGTAGTTTTTCAACTGCTTGCGGATTGCCGGCAGGTCTTCCTTGCGGACGAACTTGGTACTGCTCTTGCCCTTTCGGGTGAAGCTAAGTTGGTAGTAAGGGCCATGCTTTTGTGGCGGTGTTGCTATGCAGCGACATCCTGGAGAGCCGCATACGGTGTACTGCTTGGAAAGGCTGCCTGGCCGCAGCTGCCCGAGTCCAGCAAGGTCCCGCTTTAACTTCTCGATTTGACGTTCTATTTCAGATTCCCTTTTGGTATTCATCGGTGAAAAGTATACCGCGGCTGTATCTGATAGCACGATACTGCTATCAGATACAGCCGCGGTTGCCGACATGACTCTTTGGGTTCCCTGGATGAACGCTGTTCGGTCCCTGCGGCCCGCTTGCCAGAGATCTCGCACTTTCCTATGGATGCTCCTGACCCCTGATTGGCCTCTGTTGCCGATTGGATCTGGCTGGGGTTAGCAGCTATGTCCGGGTTCTCGGCTTGCGCCCCGAGGCTTACCACCGCTTGCTGCATCTGTTTCACAGCAAGGCACTCGATTTGGACAAGCTCACCGCCTGCTGGGTGAAACTGTGCCTGACGCTGTTCAAGCCCGTCTGTGCGGGCTCCCGCTTGATCTGCGTGGCCGACGGCATCAAGGCGCCCAAAGAGGGCAAGCTGATGCCCGCCGTCAAGAGCTTGCATCAGCAATCGGCCAGCACCTGCTCGTCTTCGAGCAGCTTGGATGCCGCAGTGCGCTCGAAGATCGTGCGGATCTTCGCCGGATCCGTGTAGTCGAGCTTGAGGGGCAGGGAAGTCTTGCAGTCGGCCTCGAGGAAGCCCACGCGCCATTTGGTCTTGTAGAGCTGGAACGAGAGTAGGACGCGATGCATGCCCCCCAGTATAGCGAAAGAAAGGCGAAAGCGCATCACGGATAAAATGCCGCTGTCGACCCATACGGCCGACCAGGACATGCCGATCATTCAGTGTGAAGTGGAAATGCAGGGCCAGGCGCGTATATCGTTGCCTTACTTGGGATTCTCGGTGCCGAGGTGATCGCACATTCAGCTCATCGCTCACCACCGAGCTATCGTGAGGAGCGAGGTGCAACCTCATCAGAATATGATTCGAGGCAAGAGATAAATTCTCCCGCGGCCTCAATGTCTGATAAGAAGCATTATGTTAACAAGTAGTTTATAATCTGTATATTACGCTTTACACTGTAAGTATTACATTAGGGTTTGTTTCCCCGTCAAGGGCAAACGAAAGGCGGACTCTGAAAAGATCCGCCTCGTGGGTTGCTCAAATTGGAATAACGCGATGCCTGTGGCCGGCATCTTGACCTCTTCGGTCGGCGCTCGCAGAGATAACGGGCCGAAGCGTCCAGCGGTGGTCTTGTAGAAAGTCTTGCCTTGAGAGAGCCACGCCGGTACAGCATCTGGTCGAGAGACTGCGCTGCCAGGTACACCGTGGGTCTTCTGGATCAGCTCGCGGATCTCGTCCGGGGGTCTTCTCTATTTCTCAACTCTTCACTTCATGTTATCTTTGTAAGTCGTTTATTCAATGTATGATAACAAGTCTATTAATTAGATAGTAAACATGCCCGAGCAAAGCTCCAAAAGCAATTAACTGCGCTTAATGTTGCTCTTAAGAGCAGGGCCGCGAGTCGAGCCAGGAATCCCCTTCCCACTGAGCCTCGACATATGCTTCTTTGATCTCCGCTGTCTTCCGGTCCTGACGGAAAGTCGCCGCCTCCCAGCTCGATCTCTGCCGGTTTCCTGATCGGGGCCGTACAGATACAGCCGAACGCCGCCACCTAGCGCCGTCGGCCGCGGTTCGATCTCATAGATAGCGGTACACGACCAAGACTTCCCGCACTCCACCTGGCGTCCAATCGTTCGACATCGCAGCATCCCATGTCATTGGAACACGAAAGGCGAGCCTGGTAGCGCGCCCCATCGTGAATCCCAATTCTATATCCCAAACCATGGCTGGAGTGCCGCTTTAAGAAATCATAACCAAGCTGCTGTCCTGCATAAACTTAGACCAAGGCGGTTGAAGACAACGGCACGTCGTCGATTACCACGTCCTTGCGAAGCTCAGTCAGGCCGAACATCCCTTCCATCGTCTTGTAGAAACCACGGCCCGCGGACGCGCGCTTGTAGAGCATCTGGTCCAGCGACTTGCCGGCTCGATCCGGTAGGTGGTGCGGATCAGCTGCCGCAGCTCGTCCACCGACTTCTCTTCCCCGCCGGCGTTCTTCAGGATCGTCCTGGTCATCTCGAGTGTGTTGGCCACTTGTTCCGAGAAGATCAGATGATCCGTTTAACACTTACGACCTGTGCGTCCACATCGGATCCACTTACTGCCTGGCCAAAAATCCGCCATTCCCCGTTCTGTCTGATCCCGACGGCGTAGGCGCGGGCAGCATAGTTGATTGCCGCGCCATACACATATGTCAGCTGCCAATTCTTGAATCCGTGGAACCGACCCGATTTCTGCAGGAGAGTCTGCAGATTTGCACCCGTTCCTCTTGTGCCGCCAGGCTGAATGTGGGCGACCACAACATTGGCTCCGAGTTTGAGCACACAGAAGGCGCACCCACTTAGCTGTCCTGTCACAAGGATATCGGCGCCCATTCCGCCCAGGCTATAGGCCTCGATATCCGCAACGTCGAACTTCTCTGTGGCCGGTATCATGCGCACATTTTTGCAGGTTATTTGCACAGGGTCGATGAAGCCGGAGTCTATATGATTGAGCTTGAAGCACGCTTGAACCCCGTTCGGCTGAGGTCCCGGATCACGACCATGCTTGCCAAAGTAGAAATGATGTTCACCGGAGGTGGGAGGGCCGCCCATCATAATGATGTTGAAATGCAGGAAGTCAATAGGATTTGCCTTTAATTGTGAAAGGGCTGACAAGGCGGGATTAGCAGTAATGAGATTTTGAGTAGCCATGGTGAGACCGGCCTTCGGAAAACAGCCTGAAACGTATCAACAAGCGTTGTAGCATGCTACGTGACCAAAGTTGTACATACTACGTGACCAAAGTCGGACGGACCTTTGTACCGTTGTCCGCGGGGCCTCCGGCTCCACAGGCATCGTGTTCCAGTTGACGCCCCCGTCCGGAGGGTGCGGGTCGTGGACCGAAACCGTACTGGCAGCGGCAGACCCGTTCCCTCATAGGTACGACCGATTCTGGCGGTTCGAGAAACTGCGGCGAAGTCTTCAAGGTATCTCCGTCCTCGGGTGCCGGGGAGTGGACCGAAACGGTTCTGTACAACTGGCCGTGCGCGAATGCAGGAGGCACCAATGAATCCCGAGTGGTGTACCATAACGGCTTGCTGTACGGCACGACCACCTCTCTAGGGAGCGCGAATCTCGGCCAGGTTTTCGCCCTTGTGCCGTAGCATCGCACGCTAACGCGCCCGAGCCGAGCCACAATTCAGTGATTCAGTGACTTCGATAACATGGTCGACTGTATCTCCAAACGTCACTTGGTCTCCGGTGTAAGCTGCTCATTTAGCGTTAGTTGCGCAAGAGTAGCAAGGATTAGTCCTGATATACGCCGTACGCTGAAGATACGTGAAAAGATTAGACGGCGTTTTCCTTCACCCTCCCGAATCACTCGGGAACGATCCATCAGGACATCTACCACTCGGCTCATCAACATCAACCTGCGCGGGGTTTGGAGCTCGATGAAATACGAATTGCGCCACATGGATCGGCGAGGCAGCGGTGAAATCGTCAATAATGCCTCGGTCGGTGCTCTGACGGGTAATCCGGGCATCGGATCTTACATCGCCTCGAAGCATGGCGTTGTGGGTCTGACGCGAACCGCCACCCCTGAATACATCAAGAAAGGCATTTACGTGAACGCCGTCAATCCCGGACTGATCGATACCCAGATTGCTCGCGATGTTGTGAGCGGGGACGAAAGGGCAGGATATCGCAAATAGAGTACCCATCCAGCGTGCTGGGAGACCGGAGAGATTGCCGCAGCCGTGCTTTGGCTTTGCAGCCCTGCGGCAAGCTACGTGGTGGGCCAGGCATTGACCGTAGATGGTGGAATGACGGTAGTGTAGCCGAACACCGCTTAACTGGCTCATCGGTTTTGCCATCGGGCGCCATTACCTATTTGAGACGGGAGAAGGCCGCGCACGGGGTGTTTTACGAGGACGGAACCAAAGGGCCTTCGGGAGACGATATCCTGTTTGCCGGAACCCCTATTGGAGATTTCCGATCTAGCGGAGGAAACACGGATGGCCAATACTTTCGGTAAAGACATTCTCATCCAGGCTCCAGATCCGAAAAAGGCGGCTGCGTTTTACGTTGAATACCTCGGCTTCACGGTAACAAGCGAGAAGCCAATGATTGAATTGAGTGGCCCGTACATCAACCTCTACATCGAGGAGGGCCCGCCATCAGGGCCGGTGCTTGAAGTAACGGTAGCGAATGTCGATCAAGTTACCGAACGGTTGGTGGCTCAGGGCTGCGCTGTGGTCAAGGACGAGCCCGATTTTCCGCGCCGCTACATTCGCGATCCGCACGGATTGATCTACAACCTAACGACGTGAAGTGACGACCGAAAAGCGACCATGGGCGTCAATCATGCCATCTTCCCGGGTGACTGCGGCTTGATGAGCGCGTTGCTCTGATTTCGTGAAACATGTTCATATGGTGCGGAGTTGGAGCATAAAGCCGCTGCATTCCGCAACTGCAAACAGGTATGATTCTGCTGCCGTGAACTTGGCAAACCCAATTCGCAATATTTCGGATACCGCCCTGTGGGTAGCGGTGTACCGCGCGCAGGAGAGCGAGCGCGCCGACGCCGTCTTCCGCGACCCCTATGCGCGCAAGTTGGCCGGAGATCGGGGCATGCAAATCGCCGCCGGGATGCCATTCGCCCAGCGGCATTCATGGTCTTACACAGCGCGTACCTGGCTGGTCGATCAATTCATTGAACGCGAAGTGCAGCAAGGCGCGGACATGGTCATTAACCTGGCTGCCGGGCTCGATTCCCGGCCGTACCGGATGCAGCTTTCCTCTTCGCTTCGGTGGATCGAGATCGACCTGCCGGATATGCTGACCTACAAGCAGGAAGTTCTCGCCGCTGATCGTCCGCTCTGCATTCTCGAGCGCGTGCCGCTGGATTTGAAAGATATTGCAGGGCGCCGAGCATTGTTTCAGCGGCTCGGGGACGAAGCGAAGCGCGTGCTGGTGGTGAGCGAAGGGCTCATCATTTACTTTGAAGCCGACGGGGCTGCTGAGCTGGCCCGCGATCTGGCGGCCCGCTCCAGCTTCCGATGTTGGGTCACCGACCTTACGTCACCTGCGCTTCTCAAGATGCTCCAGAAGACCATTGGTGACCCGCTGGTTGATGCCGGTTCGCCGCTGAAATTCGCGCCTCGGGAAGGGCCGGAATTCTTTGCCCCATACGGCTGGCAGTCGGTCGAGACGCGTTCTCTGTTACATACCGCGGCGAAGTTGAAGCGCCTGTCGTTCGGGATGCGGCTGCTGTCGCTTCTCCCCGATCCTGCTGGCCGCAAGCCCGACAAGCCGTGGGGAGGAGTCTGCGTGTTGGAAAACTGCGGACCGGCGCGCACTAAAAGCTGTGCCGCAGCAGATCGACAGTAACGTGGTGAAGCAGAGCGGTGAACTTCATCTCCTTATGTTCCCTTGCTGCTTTCCGCACACCTGCCAAACCCTGTGACGCGCTTGCCCCGCTCTGTGTCGTGTGCGTGTGTGGTTGAACGGTGTTCTCCTTGATCAGCGGCCTTCCCTCCTCACTCTTCGCCATCGAATGCTCGACTTTGTTCGAATGACTCATCGGTACTATGCCACTGTCCGACTCCTCGGGTGCGTACACGCGGGCGTTGCGGCCTAAGCCTTCACCCGCCGTCCTGCTGTTGCTGCTCGCAGAAACATCCGAGGTCTCCCGGTTCTCGTACATGAAGCTTCCAGACGTGTCTGGGGTCTTCGGCTACGCAGGGCTGGCAAAGGACTCGCGTTATCGCCCTCGCCATGTTGCCTTCCACCAAATCAAAAGCGTCAGCGCCCTGATTGCATCTTTTCGGAGCTCAATACCCAGCCCGCCTGTACCCCTGTTTACGCTTCGCCGTACACCTCGCAGTGCACAGCGCAAAACTCGGGGCCGAGTGGTTCGCTACTCCTTTCTCGTAGGACTCTTGCATTCCCTGCTTCATGCCGGTTTATCCCGGCGCACTGGTTTGGCGATTTACCGCTCGT
>JABDBE010000058.1 GCA_013288805.1 Acidobacteriota bacterium | reverse complement strand
GTGACCAGGTAATGGAAGGCATCGCCGAAATGATTCCCGAGATGCAAGTGGAAGCAACTTTTCCCGACGGAACGAAACTCGTAAGCATTCACAACCCAATTCGTTGAAGCAAGGACTGACATGATACCAGGCGAGATTTTTGCTGCAACTGGCGAGATCCTTCTGAACAAGGACAGGGCCGCCATCATTATTAAGGTCGCAAACACTGGCGACAGGCCAATACAAGTTGGCAGCCATTACCACTTCGCTGAGACCAATTCTGCTCTCCGATTTGACCGGAAAGCTGCACTCGGGTACCGCTTAGACATTCCGGCGGGAACAGCCGTGCGCTTCGAGCCGGGTCAGTCTCGCGAGGTCTCGTTAATTCCCTACGCCGGCGCGCGCCTGGTTTACGGCTTTAACCAGGCTGTCATGGGAGCTTTGCCGAAAGAGTTGCCGAGGTGACCGAAGATGCCTAACAAAATGAACCGTGCCGCATATGCGCAAATGTTTGGCCCAACAGTTGGGGACAAGATACGCCTTGCGGATACCGACATCGTCATCGAGGTTGAGAAGGACTACACGACTTACGGCGAGGAAGTGAAGTTCGGAGGAGGGAAAGTAATTCGTGACGGCATGGGACAATCCCAGCGTTCGCGCAGCGAGGGTGCAGTCGACACGGTAATTACGAACGCCCTGATTCTTGATCACTGGGGAATCGTGAAGGCAGATATCGCCGTCAAAGACGGCCGCATTGCAGCCATCGGGAAAGCTGGAAATCCAGATGTCCAACCGAACGTCACGATCGTAATCGGCCCCGGAACTGAAGTGATCGCAGGCGAGGGCAAGATTGTCACGGCCGGCGGCATCGACACCCACGTTCATTACATCTGCCCACAACAGATCGAAGAAGCTCTCTATTCAGGCCTGACCACGATGATGGGCGGCGGGACGGGACCTGCTGTAGGGACGAATGCAACCACCTGTACTCCAGGTCCGTGGCACATTCAGAAGATGCTGCAGGCCGCCGATGGCTTTCCTATTAACCTAGGCTTTTACGGCAAAGGAAACGCAAGCTCGCCAGCGGGCCTCATTGAGCAGATCGAGGCCGGGGCATGCGGCTTCAAGCTTCATGAAGACTGGGGTTCGACGCCCTCCGCAATTGATTGCTGTCTGTCTGTTGCAGATGACATGGATGTTCAGGTTCTGATCCATACCGACACGCTCAACGAAAGCGGCTTCGTCGAGAATACAATCGCCGCCTTCAAGGGCAGAACGATTCACACGTTTCACACTGAAGGAGCGGGCGGCGGACACGCCCCGGACATCATTAAAGTCTGTGGCGAACCAAACATCATTCCATCTTCTACGACTCCAACGCGACCATACACCGTAAACACTCTTGACGAGGCCCTCGATATGGTGATGGTCACCCATCACCTCGATCCGCGAGTTCCTGAAGATCTCGCATTCGCCGAGAGCCGCATTCGTAAGGAAACCATCGCGGCCGAAGATATTTTGCACGATCTCGGCGCCTTGTCGATCATGTCCTCGGACAGTCAGGCGATGGGCCGCGTTGGAGAAGTGATCATCCGCACGTGGCAGACCGCAGACAAGATGAAGAAACAATTCGGGCGCCTGGGCGAGGAACAGGGCGAGAACGACAACTTCAGAGCTCGACGATACGTATCGAAATACACGATCAATCCCGCCATAGCTCAAGGCATCTCTACATATGTCGGTTCGATCGAAATTGGAAAGCTAGCCGACATTTGCATCTGGGATCCAGCCTTTTTCGGGGTGAAACCCGATATGGTGCTAAAGAGCGGCACCATCGCGGCCGCCATCATGGGAGACCCTAACGCCTCCATCCCTTCGCCGCAACCCGAATACTATCGGCCCATGTTCGGTGCGTTCGGTCGCTCTTTAACGGAAAGCTCGGTGACGTTTGTGAGCCAGGCTCTAATCAACAAAGCAGAGGCGCTTGGCCTTGCAAAGAAACTCCTTCCTGTCTCCAACACGCGCAAGATCGGCAAGCGTTCGATGATTTTGAATAATGCCACGCCTCGCATGGAAGTAAACCCCGAAACCTACGAAGTGCGTGCCGATGGCCGCCTTCTTACCTGTGAGCCAGCCAGAGTCTTGCCCCTGGCCCAACGCTATTTCATGTACTGAGGTGACCATGCATCGTGCTTCGATTTATCTCCCCGCCGGCCAATGGCCGCAAGAAAAGGCATCAGGCTCTCTCATTCTTGATTTCGACGAACGCCATCGCCGCCGCTTTCGTCTGACGGCAGATCAAGGGGACGATATTCTTCTCGACCTTCCGCAAACGGTTGCCATGGCCGATGGAGATGGTTTGCAACTGGAAGATGGAAGGTGGCTAAAGGTTCAGGCCGCTCCGGAAGAGATCGTCGAAATCAGGCATGAAGATCGAAAACAGCTGATGCGTCTTGCTTGGCATCTGGGGAATCGGCATTTGCCCACTGAAATTCAAGATCAGGTTCTTCGGATTCGGCCCGACCACGTGATCGAAGACATGCTCCGCGGCTTCGGGGCACATCTTCAAACGGTCCAGGCCGCGTTCCAGCCCGAAGGCGGCGCTTACGGTCATGGCCATCATCACAAACATCATGAGGGCGAGCATCATCATGAGTGATCAACAGCACCGTATCTCACAGCTGGCTCTCTTGAGACAGCAAAGTTGGCTTTCGCCTGCATTTCCGACCGGCTCCTACAGTTATTCTCACGCTATCGAGTGGGCGGTAGAAGCGGGATACATTCATGATCGCAAGAGTCTCGTTGATTGGCTGGAAGCGGATCTGTGCTATGGCTCGGGACGAAACGAAGCGATTGTTTTTATCGAGGCATGGCGCTGCGCGACAGAGGACAATTGCGAGAAGCTACTGGAAATTGCGGAACTCGCAGCCGCCTTTCGGGGGACGTCGGAATTTGCGCTCGAAACTTCGCAGCAGGCGACTGCCTGCCTCGCTACATTGCGCCGAGTATGGCCCGATCCCTTCCTGGAGACTCTTTCCGAATTGCTCTCGGAACTCAGGATTGCGCCGGTGTTGTCGGTCGTGCTTGGAGTTCGGGCAGCAACGCAAGACATTCCGGCGATCTTGGCACTGCCAGCTTTCCTGCAGAGCTACCTCGCCAACCTGGTAACCGCCGGCGTTCGCCTGGTGCCGCTCGGTCAAACCGATGGTCAGCTTGCCATTGCCGAACTTGAGGGAGCCGTGCTGGCCGTGGCTGCGCAAGCTGGGTGCGCAACAATTCACGATCTGGGTTCGGCCGCCTTCATGGTCGACCTTGCTTCCGCATCTCATGAAACCCAATACACGAGGTTGTTTCGCTCATGATTCATACGTCCAATTCCGATCCTCAAGCACATCCTTTGCGTGTCGGCATCGGCGGCCCTGTCGGGTCTGGCAAAACGGCTCTGGTCGAGGCGCTCTGCAAACGCCTTCGCGACACGTATGACATTTACGTGATTACGAATGACATCTACACCAAGGAGGATCAGCTCATCCTCACGCGTGCGCAGGCGCTGCCCGCAGAGCGCATTATGGGAGTCGAAACGGGAGGCTGCCCTCACACTGCAATTCGTGAAGATGCCTCCATGAACCTCGCCGCCATTGAAGAGATGAATAAAAAATTCCCCGGCGCAGAACTGTGCTTTGTGGAATCGGGCGGAGATAATCTGGCGGCAACTTTCAGCCCCGAACTGGCCGACCTGACGATCTACGTGATCGATGTCTCAGAAGGTGAAAAGATCCCTCGCAAGGGCGGGCCAGGAATTACGCGCTCCGACCTTCTCGTTATTAATAAGATCGACCTGGCTCCCTTGGTAGGGGCGAATCTTGGGGTCATGGAAGCGGACACGCTCAGAATGCGCGGGAAGCGGCCATTCGTTTTCTCTAATTTGAAAAGCGGCGAAGGCGTCGAGACCATTGCAAACTTCATCATTGAGAAAGGTGGATTGGCGACCGTAGGAAGCGCTATCAACGGCCTCGCGGAACAACACACCTCCGGCAGGGAGGTGTAAATGGCACCCTGGAACCTGCAATCAAGAATGGCCAGGTCACCACTCCTGTGCTACGGCTTTTCGGTGGGTTGCGTTGCAATTGCGATGGGGCTGGCGCTTGTATTTCAGCAATACCGCTTTCGTGAGCTGGCACCACCTTTTAACCTGGCCATTGCCGTCGCCACTTGGTATGGAGGAATCGGGCCTTCTGTGCTGGCCCTCGTGCTATCCATCGCGTGCTTCGATTATTTGTTTTCCCCACCCATCTATTCTTTCGCAATCTCCAGGGACGATCTGCCTTCTTTTTTCGTTTTCATGGTCTGGGCGGTACTCATCGCGTCGTTCACCGAGGTTCGACGTCGAATGGAGGACGATCTCAGTCACGCCCGCGACCGTCTTCAGATTGAGGTGGAACACCGCAAGCAGCAAGAGGGCGAAATTCGCAAACTGAACCAGGAACTCACCAACCGGGCTGCGGAACTTGAGTCGAGCAACAAGGAACTAGAGTCTTTTGCCTACTCGGTATCCCACGACTTGCGTGCCCCGCTTCGGCATGTCGTGGGATACTCAGAGCTACTGCAGAAAAACTCGCCTTCTTTTGATGACAAAGGTCATCGGTACATCAACACGATTCTCGAGGCAGCAAAAAAAATGGGTGTCCTGATTGACGATTTGCTTGCGTTTTCCAGGATCGGACGGGCCGAGACGAAAAAGACGCTGGTGAATCTGGGGGATCTTCTCAGAGAAGTCGTCACGGAGATCCAACAGGAGGCAACGGCGCGAGAGATTGGGTGGAAGATCAGCGCCCTTCCAGTCTGTTACGGAGACCGTCCCATGCTAAGGGTGGTTCTTGTCAATCTCGTTTCCAATGCGGTCAAGTTCACACGGATGCGAATGCGCGCCGAAATCGAGATTGGTTGTACAGATAGAGACGATGATGACCTGGAGGTGTTCGTCAGGGACAACGGCGCCGGCTTCGACATGCGGTATGCAAATAAGTTGTTCGGCGTTTTTCAGCGCCTGCATCGGGCTGAAGAGTTTGAAGGTACAGGAATAGGACTGGCTACTGTGCAGCGGATTATCCACCGCCATGGAGGGACCGTCCGGGCGGAGGGAGCGGTAGAGCAAGGCGCCACTTTTTATTTCTCACTCCCAAGGGCACAAAGTCCAGAATTGAGGGCTGCGAGCGCTTTATGAAAAACGAATTCGGACGCATTTTGATTGTTGAGGATGATCCGAGAGACGTGGATCTTACGCTGATGGCGCTCGAGGATTATAAACTGGCGAATCAAGTAGTGGTTACCCGCGACGGCCAAGAGGCTCTCGATTACCTCTATTGTCAGGGCCAATTCCACAGTCGGTCCGACGGTAATCCGGCTGTTGTGATGCTGGATTTAAAACTACCCAAGGTGGATGGATTGGAGGTCCTGAAGCAAGTCAGATCTGACGAGAATCTGAAAATGATTCCCGTGGTGGTGCTGACGTCATCCCATGAAGAGAAAGATATGATGAGAAGCTACAAACTTGGGGTAAACGCTTATGTCGTAAAGCCAGTTGATTTTCACGAGTTTGTCAATGCCGTCAAGGAACTCGGAATTTTTTGGGCGGTCATTAACGAGCCTCCGCCCGGAAGCGTCGGGAAGCGCTAATCTGCGATGAGTCGTCCTTTGCATCTTCTGCATGTAGAAGACAACACCGCCGACGCGGAGTTAGCCAAGGATACCCTCGAAATGGAGGGGGTTGCCTGCAAAGTGACCCGCGTGGAGACGGAATCCACCTTCCTGTTGGCGCTGCACGCGGGCGGATTCGACCTGATTCTGGCGGACTACGCTCTGCCCTCTTTCGATGGCTTGTCGGCGTTGAGAATCGCGCGCCGACAACAGCCGGACCTGCCTTTTATCTTTGTCTCAGGAACCATGGGCGAGGAAGTGGCAATCGAAGCTCTCAAGATCGGCGCAACGGATTACGTCCTGAAAACGCGAATGTCTCGCCTCGTGCCCTCGGTGCACCGGGCGCTGCGCGAAGCGAGGGAGAGGGCGGAACTGCGTCGTGCCGAACAGGCGCTCCGCCGAAGCGAAGCCTATCTGGCCATAGCCCAGAGCTTAAGCCATACGGGTAGCTTCGGCTGGGATGTCGCTAGCGGAGAAATCTTTTGGTCGCTGGAAACGTATCGAATATTTGAAGTTGATCCCGTGAGCACGCCGACGCTGGAGTTTATTCTGCAGCGCGTTCATCCTGACGACGGACTTCGTGTGAAGGAAACGTTCTCGCGAATATCACTCGACCGAACAGATTTCAATTTCGAGCACCGCTTGCTCATGACCGACGGCAGAGTGAAGCACCTCCGGGTATCAGGTCGCGCCGCGCACGATCCATCCAGTGACAGCGATGTCGTCGGAGCCGTGACTGACATTACCGCAGCCAAAGAAGCTGAACGCCAGCTTCGGGAACGCGAAGTGAAGATCAGGCAGCTGGTGGACGCCAACATCGTCGGCGTGTTGATCTCGGATCTCGAAGGTCGAGTTATCGATGCCAACGACGCTTTTCTGCAGATGGTTCGCTACACGCGCGATACCCTCGTGTGCGGACGCCTCTGCTGGCCCGACTTGACCCCACCCGAATGGCAGGCTGCGAGCGAACGGGCTCTGTCCCAGCTCAGAGCGAACGGTAGATGTGAGCTCTTCGAAAAAGAGTACTTCCGTAGCGACGGAACGCGTATTCCTGTACTGGTTGGCGCCGCGGCAATCGAGGGGACAAAGACCGAGAACGTGGCGTTCGTACTCGATCTAACCGAACGCAAGTTGGCCGAAGAAGAGCGTGAGCGGCTGCGTCAGCTCCAGGTTGATCTGGCCTACATGAGTCGGGTAATCACAGTCGGGCAGTTGGGAGCTTCGCTCGCCCACGAAATCAAGCAACCGATCGGGGCGGCGGTAACCAACGCGGAAGTGTGCGTGCGGTTACTTGATCGCGATGAGCCCGATCTGCCCGAGGCGCGAGAAGCTGCCTTGGAAATGGTCCGAGACGCCAAGCGTGCAGCCGACATCATCGACCGTGTCCGCTCGCTGTACCAGAAGGGTTCTTCGGAACCGGCCATGGTGGACGTAAACGAAGTCATCGGAGAGATGGTCGTTATGTTGCGCAGCGAGGCAAATCGGCATTCCGTTTCGATGCGCGCCGATCTCGCCAAAGGGCTTCCTACAATCATGGCAGATCGAGTGCAGTTGCAGCAGGCCTTAATGAATCTCATGCTCAACGGTATCGAGGCGATGAATGAGACCAGCGGTGAACTGAGCGTCACATCCAAGACAACAGAGGATGGCCAATTACTGATTTCGGTGTGTGATTGCGGTGTTGGGCTTCCGGTGAAGCAAGTAGAGCGTATTTTCGACGCGTTCTTCACCACCAAACCGCACGGCACCGGCATGGGGCTATCCATCAGTCGGACGATCATCGAGTCCTATGGTGGCCATTTGTGGGCAACCCGCAACGCCGAACGTGGTGCGACATTTCATTTCACGCTACCGACCAAGGACAAAACCTCCTCACCTTCAGCCGCGTGACCTGAGCTCATTGCCAATGTGGGCACCACCGACGAAGTGCGCGAGACATTGAAGCGCGCCACCGGCAGACAAGAGGATAGTGCAAGGCTAGTTGCTCGCCTCCTCCTGCTTTGCCGCATCTATTCTTAAGTACGTCATGCCGCGGAGATCGAGGAACAGTCGTCCCCGGACATTAGCGAATCGCAGGAGTACATGCCCGCAAAGCGCACACCGAGCCACGAGGCCGGGACAATGTGAATACAAGTGTGACTCGGCGAAGCGCATCTTTGCTGCGCAGTTGGCACACTGTCCTTCTGCGCTTGTAAGGTCCGTCGCGAATATCCTGCTCAATTCACCAGCGGCAGCATTACCGTCGAGGTAGTTCATAGTTGCACTCATTTCCGTTCTCCAGTGGCGCCGAAGCGCTCTGTTCTGATCTTCTCGCGATCGTGGCCGGCAGCGATGAGGAGGTCGGTTGCATTTTCAACGAATAATGTCGGGCCGCAGACGTAACTGGTTGGCCGAAGGGCCGGAGGCCACGTGCCGCTGGCAATTAGCTCCGCGTCGATGCGGGAAGGCGCACGGGGCCAATCCTTCGGAGTCACTCGCGTATACGCGAAAGTGATCACCGCTGCGTCGCCTTGATTTGATAATGCCCGCAATTCATCGCGGTAAAAAACTGTTTCTGGTTCCCTGACGGAATACAGCAAGCGGAATGGCGCGCTGCTGCCGGCCGAACGATGCGAGCGAATCATAGCCATAAGAGGAACGATGCCGGAGCCACCGGCTACTAGTTGGATCGGCTCCATCTGATCGTTTCGCCACACGAACCATCCGCCAATCGGGCCCCGTAACTCCAGTTCATCGCCGATCATCACTTCCTGCGTGAGGTACGGCGAGACTTCACCGTTTGGCAGTCGCTCGACGGTGATTTCAATGTACCCATCTGAGTTTGGAGCAGATGCAATCGAGTAGGATCGGACCGCAGAGTACCCGTCTGGAGCGGTCAAACGCACGTCAACGTGCTGGCCGGCGACCTGACCTGGCCAATCGCGAACTGCAAGTGCGAGCGTCCGTGCAGTCGCTGTTTCATCGTGCACCGCAACAACTTTTGCGACACGCCACGTCACTCGTTCGAGTACCGCTGTTCCTGCCATGGATCCCCATAGATGTGATAGCCGAGGCTTTCCCAGAAGCCCGGTTTGTCGTGCGGCATCAGCGTCATGCCCTTTACCCACTTGGCGCTCTTCCACAAATAAAGATGAGGAACGAGAAGCCGCGCGGGGCCGCCGTGTTCGGGCTCAAGATCGGCACCGTCGTATTTGAAAGCGATCCAGGCCTGCTTGTTCATAACATCTTTCAGAGGAAGGTTCGTGGTGTAATCGCCATACGAACGGAACATGGCGTAGGGCAAATCTGTCTTTACATCCGCAAGCAGCACATCGAGCGAAACACCCTCCCACGGCGTGCCTAGTTTCGACCACCGCGTTACGCAGTGCAGATCAGTGGTAATGGTTTCGCTGGGCAACTCACGAAATGACTTCCAATCCCATCGCTTCACGACGTTGCTGCCGTCATTAACCGTAAATTCCCAGCGATCAAGGGATATGTGTGGCGTCGGTCCCGCAGACAACACCGGGAAATCTGTAGTGAGGTATTGACCCGGCGGGAGTTTGGCTTCCGCTGCGCTGCGTCGACCGGCAAAACCTCGCGAGATGATGGCCATAATGCACTCCTGCTTTGTGACTGACCTGGTGCTGTACTGGTCCTGCCTTGCCAACCAGTCGAAAACTAGCAATCGAGCTTCCAATGGATGACGTGCTATGAATGTAAACGCTGCCAGTTTGGGTAAGCAAGAATAAGGTTCTGCTGGAGACAATCAGGATGGTCAACGCAAGCATCAAAACCAAGGTCGCATCTCCTGTCGTAAATGCGTCTCGGAGTTTCTATATCGACACGGAGACATGTTTCTTCTAGATCCGCCTGATCTCGCAATTCAAGACTGACACACAAATGACGGAATAACCGGCATTCAGCATTCCCCACTCGGTTTGGTTATTCTCGTGCTCCTCCCAATGCAGATGCGATTTCGAATCATCGAGTGATTCGGGGCCGAACCGGGCCTTTTTTTGCGGAATCACCGAGGTATTGGTTCCTACTTCCAAAGCTGAATCACGACAATGACAACCGCTGCATATTCCGTCCCGAAGATCGCGCGGCGCAAGTCCAAGATTCCCATTTCGAAGGAGACATGAACATGCACAAATGGAAACTCGCCATCGCCGTGCTCGCGATCGCGCTGTTCGCAGCTTGGTACGCCTTTCGGCCCGAGCGGTTGTTCGTCAATCACCGGGTGAACGAAGGCTTTCCAGCGGGCAAAGACCCTTCATCCGCACAAGTCCTTGAGTCCGGCACTTTCTACGGAGTAATGCACCCCACCGCGGGTACGGCGACCATCTACCGCCTTGGGAACGGAGATCGCATTCTCCGCTTCACGAACTTCAGCACTTCGAACGGTCCTAATGTCCACGTGTACCTGGTCGCCGCTGACGACGCGAAGGACAGCGCGACAGTGAAGAGCGCCGCCGCCAATCGATCTGGGAACGATCAAGGGAAACATCGGTGACCAGAACTACGCCTTGGGCACTGATCTGGACTTGTCGAAGTACCGGACCGTTTCGATCTGGTGCCAAAGGTTTGCCGTCAATTTCGGTGCGGCACCGTTGAGAGCGGATCACGCGATGTTGCAAAACTAGGTTGGTATCTGACCTGCGGTGGTTTGAAGTGACTTTGATTCGATTTGGAGAATTCAATATGCAAGCGACGCAATTATCTTATTTTTCTCAGTACCGCAGCCTGAGGCTGACACGAGACGACAGAGGTGTACTGGTCGCCGAATTTCACAGCAACGGCGGGCAGTTCACCTTCACTGCTCAAGACCATACAGAGTTCCTCGACGCCTTCTACCATGCAACGCCAAGATGTTAAAGGAGCCCACATTATGTCCCGTGTATCCGCCCCAACAAAAGAAGCAATCTCAACCAAAGGGATAATGCAAGAGTCAGTCCCAACACAAAAAGCAACGTCGCCCACCGTAATCGACCACGTTCTGTCGAGGCTCAAGGACATCGGAATCACCAAAGTTTTCGGCGTTGCCGGGGACTTCGCTTTTCCCATTGAGGATGCAATCGTTGGCTTTCCTGGTATCGATTGGGTCGGATGCTGCAACGAACTGAATGCAGGGTACGCGGCCGACGGGCACGCTCGCGTTCATGGGATCGCTGCCCTCAACACGACTTATGGCGTAGGCGAATTGAGCGCTATCAACGCAATCGCCGGAGCCTACGCCGAGCATGTGCCTGTCTTCCATTTAGTCGGAATGCCAAATCTGCCTGCCCAAGCCGGGCGCGCGCTTGTCCACCACACGCTGGGGAATGGCGAATTCGACTTCTTCCACAAGATGGCTGAAAAAGTCGTTTGTGCCAGCGCCATCATGACACCCCAAAACGCGGCTTACGAAACAGAGCGACTGATCGCGGAGGCGCTGTACCACCGCAGGCCTGTCTATATGGCGTTTCCGGCAGATGTCGCGAATCAGCCTGTGGTCAGTAGTGCAACCCCACTCGATGCTCCGAGGAGCGACGGTGTATCGCTGGAAAGGGCGGTCTCCGCGATCATTGAGGCTCTCAGCGCAGCCAAGACCGGATGCATTCTGCCAGGAATCCTGGCCAGTCGTGCAAAGTTGCAGGACGCTGTTCAGGCATTCGTGGATGCTTCCGGACTTCCCTTCGCCACTATGCTCATGGACAAATCCACACTCGAAGAGCAACAGCCAGCCTACATTGGCATGTACGAAGGAAAGCTCATGGACGACGCGGTTCGTGAGTATGTTGAATCATGCGACGTCGTCATTTTGATCGGAGCCATTCTGACGGACTTCAGCACGGGCGCCTTCACAGCGCATCTTGACCCGGAAAAGACCATCGATATCCGTCACCATCGTACTCAGGTAGGCACAAAGGTTTATCCCAACGTCGAGATGAAAGATGTCCTCGCTGAGCTCGTGCGCCGTGTTGAGAAACGAAATCAGAAACCACCGGTTCAACCAGGTTCGCTCGGACCAGTAAAGGGCGCCGGCAGCGACCCCGTTACCGCAGACGCGCTTTATTCTCGCTGGGCGGATTTTATTAAACCGAACGATATCGTCTTTACTGAGACTGGCACTTCCGGGTTTGGAATGGCGTTTGCACTCCTGCCGAAGGGTGCGAAGTTTTACAACCAGACGTTGTGGGGTGCTATCGGATATGCGACCCCGGCGGCCTTTGGAGCAGCAGTCGCGGCGCCCGACCGTCGCGTTGTGCTGATTACAGGTGAAGGCTCCCATCAACTGACAGCTCAGGAGATCAGTCAGTTCGGCCGGCGCGGGCTGAAGCCCATCGTCTTCGTCCTCAACAATTCGGGCTATCTGATTGAACGGTTGCTCTGTAAGGATCCCAACATCGAGTACAACGATCTTGCTCAGTGGCACTACGCCGATTTGCCTAAGGCGCTTGGATGCGACGACTGGTTTACCGCGCGTGTAACCACATGCGGGGAATTCGATCAGGCCCTCAAGACCGCGTCTAAGGGTGGCCGAGGTGCATATATCGAGGTTGTGACCGACAAGTATGCCGCGCCTCCTATTGCCCTGAAGTTTCACGAAAGTGTGAAGACTCTATACCGGACGTAATGAACGTGAGGAACAGAGTCAGTATCTGCACGCTGATCATTGGGCTGATCTACCCATCCACCCAGCTTGCACGGGGACAGCAATCCGACCCCGTGCAGCCCCCCGCCATCTGGGACAAATCGCCGAAAGGTCCGAAAGTTCCGCTCCATTGTGCGAGAAGTTGGCTACGGACTCTCGCTTGAAGCAGCGTCGGCCGCCGACCCAGTCCAGTCAATGCAAGCCAAGGCACAATCCGGCGCCGGCAAGGGGAAGGTCGCATAAGCACCGAAGTGGATTTCATAACGCCAAGCGGTGATGACATGCAGCGCTCGCTGAGAGTAACGTCTCGGGGGAAGATCCTATCCACGACGAGCCGGGCCGGCATGTCCCGATCAATCTCCGCGCTGAGGTTCAAAGAGACAGTTGGATTGTCGCCCATGGAATACCTGACGCGCTGGCGAATGCTGTTAGCCGGGGACAGAATGGCGAATACCAGGGTGGTGAAAGCGCAGTTGAGCGCTGACTCTTCCAGAAGCCTTGTGATTCGAGTGATTCCTGGCCGCGAGTGTCTCCTTTAGCGCTCGCTCAAGCTGCAGCTTGTCTTAAGAGATCTTCGATTTTCTTGTCCAGATTCCGTGCGACGTCTAGCGCGTCGCGATTGCCATATGGGGCTAAGAAGCTCGCCATCCTGTCATATGACAAATGCACGCCATCGGCGCGTTCATCCACCAGGACTGTAACTGGCGCGTAAGAGCCCGCATCCGGAACATGCCTGGCCATTTCCTTCATGATGAGTGGATTACCAATGATAAAGCGGATGATCCTGGGTGTATCGCGCCCAGTTTGCTTGCGCACAACCGCGCCGTGGTCAAGTTGCATAAACAGCATCAGTCCTGCATTGCTCAAGCCCTTCTCAACCGCGTTTTTCAACTCGGCGAAAGAGCGCGCTTCGTGAGTTGATCTCGCGAATTCGACCATATCCGGATGACCGATGGCGGCGTTTACACGAGCCACTACTTCGTCAAATGGCTTGGAAGTGGTGAGGCTGAAGCGCTCCACCTCGATTTTTCTTAGCATCTCGAAGCTCTTTTCTGGCCCTGCCCAATGTAAAAAACACGGGCTCAAACGTATAACTGTTCAGCCGGACTTGACGACAGATCATCACAACCCAACTGAACAGTTACTGAGGTTGATGGCACCCGGCGAAAAGTGCCTGGTGACTCTACGCTGCTGCCGTGGCGGCTTGAACGGCTTTTGCTGCCGTGCGAATCACGTCGATGACACGTTCCGGTTGGGAGAGCATAGGGACGTGGCTGCTGTCGAGCTCATAGGCGGTTGCCCCCATGCGCTTGGCGAAAAAACGCTCCAGATCAGGATGTACGGTGTGGTCTTTTTTGCCGACGATATACCAGCTTGGCTTCGACTTCCATGCGGTTCCCCCGACTTTCGCCTCGAACAAATCGGGTTTGGGGACGCCCTGAGTCGCCCAAACGAGCTTCTGCTCCTGCTCCGAAAGATCTCCGCAGAAATATTTCGTACCTTCACGACGAAGCCAGATACGTCCATCCACGACTTCGATCTGTGAGAAGACGTCGGTCCTCGGGAAGTTAGATTGCTGTGTCTGCGATGTCTCATCGGCCTCCGGAGCGAGTGCGCAGATGTATACCAGCCCGGCAACGCGATCGTCGACTCCGGCGCCTGTGATGACGCTTCCGCCGTAGGAGTGGCCGACGAGGATCACCGGGCTGCTGACCCGGCCGATCGTTGCCTTGACCAAGGCGACGTCCTCTGCCGTTGTGTTGAGGCCATACTGTGCTGCGATACACTCATACCCCTCCGCCTGAAGGGGAACGATCAGCTTGCTAAAACAGGAGCCATCGGCCCAGAGTCCGTGACAGAAAACGATGCTGGGTTTAGTTTGCGTAGATTTCGCTGTCATTGTTGTTCTCCTTTTTTTCTTTGATTTTTTCTTACGACGCATCTGCTTTTGTTAGCCGACCCTCGTTTCGTGCGACACAGGGCCCCTTGCCAGGATTCTGGATGCTCTTTCGGCCGACCTCGCTCCTGCAGCATCCATTCCCTAATGTAAGCCAAACAGTGCAGGACCGAGACGCCTGCCGACTCAAACGCGTTGAGAAAACGAACGTCTTCTAGATCGATGAGATCCAATTCCTCCAAATCCAAAACGATTGGCGATTCGCAGCGCTCGATTTCGGTTTTGACCTGATCCAGATCCCCAACTCGAAATTCTCCTCGATTCGGCCCACCTCATGCCCAGGCACTCGTGGTAATTTCAGGCCTGGATCATCTCCTTGTATCGTTACTAGATCGGAATGACAAACGCCACATGCTTCGATACGTGGACGGATTTGCCCAGCCGCCGGCTTCCGAAATCGGCCGCTCTACAACACGGAATACGCCCGCTGTTGACATTTCCACTGCTTTGTAGGTGCCGTTCATTTCCATTTCCCTCATTCGTCTTTCACTCTGGCGGAACGACAAGCAACCCGCGCCCCATGAACGCTTGGGTCTACGCGACGCGAGCCTTCCCGTGATATGCAGGCGCAAAGACGTCCTGCACAAATGTTTCAAACGAAGTCGGTGTGGTGTTCTCTCGCGAGCGCGGCTCCTGCGCAGCGAGAACTCCGGTGTTGATGGCCTTGAACATCTCGATGTACACCGCGGCCTTCTTCGGCGACATGCCCGTTTGCTCTAACACCTGCTGCACCTGGTCGTAAGGAAACTGCACGTAACGCAGATCTGATTTGCCAATGCCGCGCGCAATGATTGCGGTGGCTTCTGTCATCGACAGGTCGCGCTCGCCAAGCAACTCGCGAGTTTGTTTGCCCGAAAAATCCAGGTTTAGAAGGCGCTGCGCGGCGTAGTTGCCGACATCGCGCGTCGCGGCCATGGGCAGCTTCAGGTCGGGTAGCAGTGCATGTCCAAAGATTCTCATCTCCTGAATCATGCTGATCGCCGCCAGATTGTTCTCCATGAAATACGCAGCACGCAGGTGCAGAACGTTTAAACCGCTGATAGCGTTCAGTTTTTGCTCCGCAGAATGCAGCCCCGTGACTGGCCCAGTACCTTTCGGGACATGAGCGCCGTAGCTGCTCAAGTACACCGCGTAACGCAGGCCGGACTCTTTTACGGCTTTCGCTATCGCATCGCTCTCTCGCTCTTGGTCTTCTCGGGATGTGATCGGCGGCAACAGTAAGTATGCTGCACTCGCGCCGGTGAAGGCTTTGGTGAGCGCAGCCGCATCGCTCACGTCGCCGGTGTACGCTTCCGCGCCTTGGCGCACAAAGCGCTGCAGTCGTCTTGGGTCGCGTCCCACGACGCGCACCTTCTTGCCCTTCGATAGCAAGGAATCGGCGATGATCGAGCCGGTGTTCCCGCTCGCTCCCAAAATCACATACATGGCGTTCAGCGCAACGGGTGAAATCATACGTAGTGCCTCCTTAGATCTGTTAAAAGGGTGTCGAACGCCTTCAGGACGATCGTGTTTGTCTCCGGCTGTCACTTGGGGAATGTGTCGCCAAACATGGGAAGGCCGCTGACAGATTCGGCCTTGGTTGCCTCGTCCTGCAGAACATCCCAATGCTCTTTAAGGGCACCGTCTTCGAACCGGATAACGTCGGCTGCAATCCAGGCAGCGGGCCTTCCCATCCCCGTGAAGCGGCCGTGCGCTATGACGAAATCACCTTCTGCAACGATGAGCTGGTTCTCATAGCGCAGCGTTTCCGGCACCGAGCGGACGAGATTGAACAGTCCTTCGCGACCTGGTGGTATGTGTGCGCTGTGCTGAATGTAGTTCGGTGACCAGAAGCCCTCTGCCGCCGCGTAGTCACGCCTGTTGAACAGTGTGTCGAAGGCTTCTAGAACGAACGCTTTATGTTTGGATTCGATCGTCTCACTTGCCATTTTTGTTTTTGCCATCTGCCAACCTCTCCTTATTTATCCGTTCGATTGCAGCTGACGCCAGCAAGGCGTCAGGTCCTTAAAGCTTTGACCCACCATCGACGGGGATGCTGGCGCCGGTGATCCAGCGCGCCTGGTCCGAAGCCAGGAAAGCGACTACATCTGCCACGTCTTCCGGCTTGCCGATCCGTTTCAATGCCTGCATCGCGAGAGTGGCCTCGCGACCTGCTTCAGTCTTTGTGAAGTGCGACATGTCTGTGTCGATGACACCGGGTGCGACTGCATTTACACGAATACCTTGCGGCCCAAGAATGGCAGCCCAGTTCTTGACCAAAGTCTCCAATGCTCCTTTGGTGGAGGCGTAGGCAAGCAGCGAAGGGTTGTCCAAGCCGGGCTTCCCAGCTACGGCGTGGGCCCCGATCGAAGAGATCACGACAATGTTCGAGCCGTGACCTAGAATGGGCAGCAGTTGCTGCACCAGGAAGAAAGGACTTCGAACATTTGTCGCAAAGAGGTTGTCAAAATCCTCGACCGTATAATCCGCGAGGCGCGCCGCCTTGCTGATTCCGGCATTGAGCACGAGCACATCCAATCGCTCGCTGACGATCGTTCGAACCTCCTTCGCCAGCAGCGTTGCCCCTCCCGGAGTTCCCAAGTCGGCCCTGATGGCGTTCGCGCGTCCGCCTTTTGAAAGGATGTTTGCCACCAGAGGTTCCGCATCCTGCGCGGAACGACCGTAGTGCACAAGGACATGCGCACCGGCGTCAGCGAGCGCGGATGCAGTGGCCCGCCCAATTCCGCGTGATGCGCCTGTCACAAGAGCGGTTTTGCCTTGAAGTGTAGTCATTCCATGTACCCTGACAATCCAAAAACGAACGCATTTGCTCGCGTCGTCCCAGCCCTTTCACGACTCGCCGTTCAGAAAACGACTTGTCTTGAGCGGCGAGGTGCAGTAGTCAAGAAAGACTTAGCCAGCGATCATACCTCCATCGACTGGAATGGAAGAACCTGTCATGTACGAGGCATTTTCCGAAGCAACAAAGGCGATCACGTGAGCGATCTCCTCCGACGTTGCCATACGCTTGAACGGTACCGTCGAGACTAGCGCCGCTTTATTTTTGTCTGTGCTGGTGAAGCGCGTGAGCATCCCGGTGTCTGTAGTGCCGGGAGCGACTACGTTTACGCGAACTCCGGTCCCAGCGACTTCCAGCGCTGCGGATTTTGTCAGTCCCTCGATCGCATGTTTGCTGGCCACATAAACGGACGCTCCGGCAGCCCCAATGCTTCCATAGGCCGACGAGACATTGACGATGCTCCCGCTCCCCTGTGCCAGCATCACCCTCAATTCGTGCTTCATGCTGAGCAGTGTACCTAGGACGTTTGTGTCGAAGGTGGCGGCGTATGTTTCTGCAGTCTGCTCCGTCATCGGGCCGGGTGTGCCCTCAGTTCCAGCATCGTTGACCGCGATATCCAGACGTCCGAAACGCTTGACCGTTTGATCCACGAGGTTGCGCACGTCCTCATCCTTGCGGACATCAGTACGGACAAAAATGGCCTCTGCTCCGAGCCCTTGTAGCTCGGCAACCAAAGCCTGTCCTTCCTTGTCTCGACGGCCAGACACAACAATTCGTTTCCCTTCTTGCGCAAAGATGGTTGCGGCCGCGCGGCCGATTCCCGTA
>JABDBE010000057.1:637-18528 GCA_013288805.1 Acidobacteriota bacterium | reverse complement strand
GACCGCGTCGAATGAACCTCTCTTCGAGGTTGGTGGTTTGCGGGTTCGCAATGCGGCGGTTGAGTCGGGTGGGCGGGAGTCTTCTGCTGGCGGCCCTGGCTTCAGTCTGCGGTTGCAAGCAAGGGAGCAGTGCGAGGCCGACTGGGCCCGCTGCCGCTATCGTGCCTCCTCTTGGATTGCCACCGGTTCCGATTCCCGTGGACAATCCGCCGACCGCCAGCTCAATTGTCCTGGGTCGCCGGTTGTTTTACGACGCGAATCTCTCCAAGGACAAGTCGATTTCCTGCTCATCCTGTCATGATCCACAACGTGGATTTGCCGATCCGCGGGAGCGATCGCTCGGCGTGGGTGGAGCGACGGGGCTGCGTCATGCGCCAAGCCTGTTGAATGCAGCTTATTTGCCACTCCTTTTTTGGGATGGCCGCGCGCGGAGTCTGGAAGCACAAGTGGGCGTGCCCATGGCAGATCCGCTGGAGATGAACCAGGCCCACGAAGCTGCGGTTGCTAAGCTCAGGCGCGACCCATCCTACAAGACGCTGTTCCGAAATGCGTTTGGCAGCGACGAAATTTCCATGAAACGGGTCGAGAATGCATTGGCCAGCTTCGAGCGGACACTTCTCAGCGGGAATTCGGCGTTCGATCGATACAAGTATCAAGGACGCAAGGACGCGCTCTCGGCAGCGCAGATTCGGGGTCTCGCGGCATTCGAGGATCCACTCCGAGGCAACTGCGCCTCCTGCCACACGATTGGTCGCAAATATGCACTTTTCACGGACGGCGAATTTCACAATACGGGCGAAGGAGTGGGCGACAATGAACAGCCGCTCGACCCCGGACGCTATCGTGTAACCGGGCTGGATAAGGACCGGGGTTCATTCCTCACGCCGAGTTTGCGCGACGTTGCGCTCACCGCGCCGTACATGCATGACGGCAAGCTGAAGACACTGAAAGATGTTGTGGACTTCTACGCGGGCAAGGGGAACTCGAATCCTTACCTGGACGATCGAATTGCAAGGATAGAACTATCAGGCCAGGAGCGGAGCGACCTTGTAGAGTTCCTGAAGTCGCTGACGGGACTGATGCCATCGAACGCTGAGCCTCCCGAAAAGGATCAGTCCCAATGAAGACGTCGAGATCGCTAGCTTCCTATTGCCTATTGAGTTGGCTGGTTGGGATATCAGGCTGTTCCCACAAGGGCGAAACCACTGCGAAGCCTGACCAAAAAGCGCAGGAGGCAGTTGTGCCTGTTTTCCACGTGGACCCGGCTACGGCCGGATCAATATCAGGAGAGATTCGCTACACCGGAAAGAGGCCAGTTCGCAAGGCAATCGACATGAGCAATGACCCGGCCTGCGTCGAAGCACACCACGGGAAGGCGGTCGACGAGTCACTGGTTGTGTCCCCCAATGGTTCTTTGGCAAACGCATTCATCTATGTCAAAGAGGGGCTCCAGGGCAAGCATTTTGAAGCGCCATCCACTCCCATAGTCATCGATCAGAATGGCTGCTGGTTCCGGCCGAGGATCGTCGGCATCCAGACAGGGCAGGTCTTCGAAGTAAGAAACTCCGATCCGGTGACGCATAACATTCATCCGATGGCCCAGATCAACCGGGAATGGAATCATAGCCAGGGTGCGGGCGATCCTCCGATGGTCCGGAAGTTCCTTAAACCAGAAGTCATGATTCGCGTGAAATGCAACGTTCACAGCTGGATGCATGCCTTTATCGGAGTCGTGGACAATCCGTACTTCGCGGTATCAAAGGAAAACGGCAGTTACTCGATAGAGAACTTGCCGCCAGGCACTTATACCATTGGATTCTGGCAGGAAGCTCTTGGAACCTAGGAGAGGCAAATCACCGTTGCCCCTCATTCAAACACGCAGGTCAATCTGACATTCAAGGGGCACTGATTCGTGAACAGGCCGTTTTGCATTTTCCTGATAGCAGGCGTGGGCGGGATTCTGGCTGGGTGTTCCAAGGAAAAGTCAACCGACGGATCAGCTGCGGTGGCGATTCAAGAGTCTTCGGCTCCCCGGATTTATGTGACGAACGAAGTCTCGGGTGACCTGAGCGTGATCGACTCGGGAACACACAGAGTCATTGCGACGGTTCCTCTCGGCAAGCGGCCGCGAGGAATCCACGCGAGCCCAGACGGAAAGACACTCTACGTGGCCCTGAGCGGGTCGCCAATTGCCGGCCCCGGCGTGGACGATAGTACCTTGCCTCCTCCCGACAAGAGCGCGGACGGCATTGGCGTTTTCGACGTATCACAGAACAAGCTGATCAGGATCATTCCCGGCGGCTCCGATCCAGAGAACTTCGATGTGAGCAAGGACGGCAAGCAACTGTTCATCGCCAATGAAGACACATCGACAATGAGCATTGTTGATGTCGATTCGGGGAAGGTGATCAAAACAATCAAGGTGGGTGGAGAGCCGGAAGGAGTGAGGGTATCTCCCGACGGCAAGAAGGTATTTATCACCTCCGAAGAGGATGGCACGATCGCCCTGCTGGATCCCACTGCGGGTCGAATCGTGTCAACATTCAAGGTCGGACATCGCCCTCGGTCGATTGCCTTCATGCCTGATGGTTCACGGGCTTATGTGAATGCCGAGAATGACGGGACCGTGGTTGTGATCGACGCGAAGCGGTTCAAGATCGTGAAGGCGATCTCTGTTGGCAAACCCGGTGTGATCAAGCCGATGGCCGTGCTGCTTTCTGCCGATGCGACGAAACTTTATGTGAGCACTGGGCGGGGACAGCAGGTTTTCACGATCAATACGGCCAACGACACAGTTGCGGGCTCCGTGACGGTGGGAAAGCGCCCGTGGGGTATCGCTGTCTCGCCGGACGGAAAGACGCTTTATTCTGCAAATGGGCCGTCGAACGACATTTCGATTGTGGACCTGGCGGCTAATACCGTGACTGGAACGATCCATGCAGGGTCTGGGCCATGGGGCGTGGTGGTCTTGTCACGATAGTCCTGGAGCGAAGGAAACAAAAGATGCCACGAGGTGGAGCATTCGGGACCATAGGTAAACGACCTGCGAGTTATATGACGAACTTAGTCCTTCTTCCGGCCACGAGGCCAAAACCAAACGGTGTAGAAGCCTCCGAGAAGGATCAACAGGATGCCACCAAAGAGGCCTGGGTGGTATTCGGCGAGCACGGCCTGGGATGTCTGATTGAAATCGAGGACAGCCATTACCAGGATGATGACTCCGTAAATAGAGAGTAAGACACCGATAAAGAACCAGACGGGCAACATGGGAGTTTCTTTGCTCATTGTTTCGTCTCCAGTCTGCGCAAGGCGGCTACCAGAAAATGTATTGAAGGATAGCGAAGAAGACTGCCACGCCTGTTGCCCAGAAGATGGGGCGTTTGTAGATCGGCAGTTTGTCCTCAACCGGAATTTGCGTGTAACAGTAGACGATGTCCTGGAGTTCCGCGGCTGGTTTAGGGGCGGTGTACAGACTGACGACCACGGTGACAATAATGCAGATGAGCCAGGACCAAATCGAACGGTACAAATTCTCGGCCATGTCTTTGGCGTCTGGCGAAAGAGCGATGATTGCCAGATAGGAGTGGTTGAACTTGACCAGCGTAAACATCGCGACCGATGCGACCGTGCCCGCAAGAAGCCCCCAGAAGCCGCCTTTCGGCGTTGCCCGCTTCCAGAGCATTCCGATGATGACGGTGGCACAGAGGGGAGCGATAAAGAAGCTGACCAGCGCCTGCATGTAATCCATGATGCTTTTGAACTGAGTTACGAAGTAGGCAGCACCAATGCTAAGAATGACTCCCAGAATTGTGCACCAACGCCCCACCACGACGTACTGGGCATCCGATCCCACCTTGCATAAATAGGGGCGGTAGATGTCATAGGTCCACACCGTGGCAAAGGCGCTCAGGTTGCCCGCCATTCCGGACATGAAGCCCGCGATCAGCGCGGTGATTCCGAGACCGAGGAGACCTGGGCCGCAATAGCGAGCGAGCATGAGAGGAAGAACCTCGTTGAAGCTGTGCAGCCCGTGGCCTGCTTCGCCTTCAGGGACGAGACGAAAGGGCAAAACGGCCAGGCCGAGGAGGCCGGGGAGAATCACGATAAGAGGAACCATCATCTTGAAATAGGCGGCGATGATCGGGGCGAGGCGGGCCGCCCTCAGGTCCTTTGCGGCCATGGCGCGTTGAATGACCAGAAAGTCAGTGGTCCAGTATCCGAAAGCGATCACGCCGCCGAGGCCGAGCGCAATTCCGGTCCAGTGCACTCCCATGGGGTTGCCCGAGAAAGTGCCGAGGGTGCTCCAGAGATGGACGTACTGGTCGCTCTGAACGCGCTGATGGATCCTTGCCACCAGGCCGGTCCACCCTCCTGCTTCAATCATGCCGAGTATAGGAACGGTGAGCACGCCCACCCAAATGAGAAAGAATTGCAGCACCTCGTTGAAGATGGCCGAGTACAAACCGCCCAGGGCAACGTAGGCTGCGACCGTGAGAGAAGATACCCAGATGCTGAAGTGGATATTCCATCCCAGCACGACCTTCATGACGATGGCCATGGCGTACATGTTGATACCGGACATGAGAATCGTCATGACGGCAAACGAAATGCCGCTCAGGGCGCGGGTGGCCTCGCCATAACGCAGGTGAAGATAACCGGGGACCGAGTGAGTTTTGGATGCGTAGTAGATAGGCATCATGACCAGTCCCAAGAATGCCAGGGAGGGGAAGGCGGCGATCCAATAGAAGTGAGCCGCCAGGATGCCGTACTGATACGTGGATGCGGCCCAGCCCATCAGCTCCAGCGCGCCTAGGTTCGCGGAAAGAAAGCTGAGTCCCGCTACCCACGCCGACATCTCGCGTCCGGCCATGAAGAAGTCGTTCGAAGTATTCGCGAAGCGCTTGAGATAGGCGCCGATGCCCAGAACCATGACGAAATAGATCACAATGATCAGCAGGTCGGCCGGGGCAAGGGAAATTAGTCGGCTTCCTGGCGCAGCCGCCGCAAAGAGGGTCGGGGTCATTCAATCGTCCTTCAGAGGGAAATCGCTGGTGGTACCCAGTGCTGGCTGCGGGATCGTCTGCCGGGAATTCAGGAATTGGCCATGTTCAGCGGCGTACCAATGGTTATATAGTTTCTCAGTTGATATTGGCAAAGGGAGATCGGTCCCGCAATTCCCTGCCGAAAAGCGAGGTCATTCCATGGTGTTTTGGCTGAAGAGTCGACAGATTGCAAGTTGGATCTTGGTTCCTCTGTTGGTTGCCGCATGGTCGCTGGGGATGCGGGCGCGTACACCGGTTGAGGCGGGACAGAATGCAGCCAGTCAGAAGCAACCGGATCATCCCGAGTTTCCACCAGGAGACGGAAGAGAAGCGGTGATGCGGCTCTGTGTCAAGTGCCACTCCCCGAATATCATCCTGGCATCAGGACAGGACCGGAAGGGCTGGGAAAACACGATCACCAAGATGGTCCACCTTGGCGCCACTGGAACCGATGAAGATTTCACTGACATCGCCGACTATCTCACGGCCAATTTCCCTGTCTCGTCTGTAAAGAAGATTTTTGTGAACTCGGCGACGGATAAACAGATTGCCGAAGTCCTCGAGATAAGCATCGACGATGCCAAGGCACTAATCGCCTATCGGGAGAAGATCAAGGGATTCAAGTCTCTCGAAGATATGAAGCAGGCTCCCGGTGTCGACGTGAAGAAGATCGACGCAAAGAAGGATTGTCTCGTATTCGGGAACGCAGCTCCTCCGCCGTCTACATAGGAGTCACAGAGTCCAAGTTAGCCTGTCTCACCAACCCAGAGGTCCGGCGATTCCAGAGATTCCTGATCGTCATGAATAGCAACATCCTATGGAAGCTTCTTCAACCAGATATTGCGATGCGATATCTTGACGTTTCCCGGGCCTTCGATTTCAAGCGCAATTACGCCGTGGTCGCGGCTGAACTTCGGATCGGTGTCCACAAGAACTGCCATAACATGTCCGTTGATGATGTGGACGAGCGTGTTGCCGTCGGCAATGATCTGGACCTGGTTCCACTCGCCTGGCTTGATTAAAGCCTTCAGCTCATCTGAACTGCCGAGGGTAGCCAGCAGGGTTGGTTTTCTGCCGATCTCAGTGGCGACAACCTGGCTGCGCCACGCGATGATGCCGCGCGGCGAACTCTGCTCATAAAGTTGGCCCGTGTACTCGTTCTTGAAGTCGAAGTCCGCCTGATAGCCGGCCAGGTTCCACGGTGCGTGCTTCTTGTCGAGATCCAATTGTTGTTGCCTGTGCTGACGCTGGTCCGGGGTCAACTCGGGTGGAACCGGTCGGAGCTTTGGCTCAACATGGTAACTGCGGTACTGGACGCCGCCGTTGGCGCCGTTTCCCTCAAGCTTCATTTCCAATTTCAACTCGAAGTTTCCTGGCTCCCCACCCCGCCAGATGATATTGGTCGTGCCGGATGGATGCTCGGGGCTGGAAACACCGACCAGGGCGCTGTCTTCGACGTGCCAGACATCCGGGTCGCCATCCCAGTCCTTGAGCGATGTGCCATCGAATATCTGTGTCCAGCCTTCGTGATCTTCAAAGTTTATCGGCTCCGGATGCACGAATTGGAAGGCGGGCGGAACCGGCGGAGCGGGAGGCTTTAGCTGCGCATCTAGTCTAGCTGCGCCAAGCCATCCAGCCCACACCGCCACAACGACGGCGACCGCATTAGAAACGCTGGGTCTAGCCAAAGCGCTGCGGCGAAAGTCAAATGCCATGATTCCTCCAGGCGATACATCCTCAGGCAGTTGGTATTGATTCCCACTTCTTGGATTTTGCAGAATGAAGGACCGCATCGGTAACCAGTTCCGTAGCCAAACCATCCCGGAAGGTGGGAGCGGCGGTAGGGCCTCCGTCGAGGGCAAGGACGAAGTCGGCAACCTGGTGAATGAAGGTGTGCTCGTATCCGATCTGCAGTCCAGGCACCCACCAGTTCTTCATGTATGGGTGACCGCCGTCCGTGATGTGAATGTCCTTCCAGCCACGCAGTTGACCTTCATCGCGATAGTCGAAGTATTGCAGCCGGTGCAGGTCATGAAGATCCCACGCAGCCGAGGCCCGTTCGCCGTTTATCTCCAGCGTGAAGAGCGCCTTGTGGCCTCGCGCATAACGCGTCGCTTCGAAGAGAGCCATCGAGCCATTGGCGAACCGGCACAGAAACGCACTGGCATCGTCGATTTTGACCGGCTCAACCTCGCCGGTAAGGTTATGCTTGCGCTCCTTCACAAATGTCTCGGTCATCGCCGAGACTTCGGTGATGGGGCCATTCAGCCACAGAGCCATATCAATGTTATGGGCCAGCAAGTCTCCGGTAACTCCGCTGCCCGCGACGGAGCTATCCAGACGCCAAAGTCCCTCGCCGCCCTGCGGAAGATCTTCGGAGATGGTCCAGTCCTGCAGGAACTGCGATCGATAGTGAAAGATGCGGCCGAAACGATCCTCATCGAGAAGCTTCTTCAGCAACACCACTGCAGGGACGCGGCGGTAGTTATACCAGACCATGTTGGGCACATGCGCCGACTCAACCGCATCCACCATAGCTCTGGCTTCTTCAGCAGTTCGGCCGAGGGGCTTCTCGCACATCACCATCTTGCCGGCCAGGGCCGCAGCAATCGCGATCTCCGCATGCGTGTCGTTGGGGCTGGCGATGTCAATGAGGTCGATATCGCTGCGCGCAATCAGCGCGCGCCAGTCGGATTCAACCGATTGGTAACCCCAATTCTCCGCGAACGCCCGCACGCGATCCACGTTGCGCGCCGAGACCGCCTTCAAGACCGGTCGATAAGCCAGATTGAAATAGCGCGGCGCCTGCAGCCAGGCGTTCGAGTGGGTACGGCCCATGAAGCCATAACCGACGATTCCGACATTCAATCCCTTCGTTTTCGACACCGCGACTATCTCCGTGCTTCAGTCCCATCCGTGTGCATCGCGCACCTGGATCATGGTCGCCAGGATCTTCACCCAGGTATCAGGCGAGGTCATCATCGCGTTTGGGAACATGCAGCCGTCCCAGCAAATGTGGTCGTAGGCACGCGTTGGAGCGCCGTCGTCATTGCGCATCCAGATCCCTGCGGCTTCGACGATGTTCATCTTGCCGTTGGGATCATCGGGCGGGCAGTGGCGACCGGTCTTGTCGTGCGAGCCGGAGCCTTTGACCGTGCCATCATTCTGCGCAACGTGAAAATCAATCGTCCATGGCCGTAATGCACCTGCAATCTGGCGGAGGGCGCGGGTAAGAACGGTTTTGTCAGACCAGTCGTATTCCTGGGGCAACAACCTGCTCTCCGGCGAGTTGTAGCCGAGCGTGTAGAGCAAGGTGTGCGCCATATCTGCCTGAAAGCCGAGAGTCTTGGGGCGATCTACAAGCTCAAGCAATTCCACCATGTGGGTCCAGCCGTGCATCCCGCCCCAGCAAATCTCGCCTTCGGCGGCCAGGCGTTCGCCGTGATCTTCGGCGATCGCACACGCCTTGCGAAACGTCTCTGCTATGCGTTTTGTGTTTTCACCGGGGTTCTCTGCCCACTCCGCGGGGCCTGCGGACGAATCGATGCGAACGACACCGTACCTTCGAATGCCGAGGTCGCGAAGCTTTTGTCCAATGGCGCACGCTTTGCGAACCTGGATCAGAAAGCGTCCGCGCTCCTCCGCCGAGCCCATGGCTGAGCCACCGCCGGTAGGAGGCCAGACGGGAGCGACCAGCGAACCGGCGACAAGCCCGTGCCCGGCGATCTTGTCAGCCAGTCGCTTTAATTCATCGTCGGTCGAATCGATATCGGTATGCGGCAGAGACAGGAACAGGTCGACGCCATCAAATTTCGTCCCATTGACTTCAGCCGCGGCGGTAAGACCCAGCATCGTATCAAGATCGATGGCAGGCTCGGCCCCCGAGCCTTTGCCGACAATGCCCGGCCACATGGCATTGTGAATGGCCGGGGCTTTGTATCTGGATGTGCTCATTGTTGTTGCCTTTTTCAAATGTCCCGCCGAAGTGGTTCTGCGTCTGGATTGCCCGGGCCGAAGTGCTTCAGAATAACCAGAGGATCGGTCGTGCTTGGGTTCTGGATGCGGATACCCTCCTTCGCCGCGCTCGCAGTGACGAAGAGCTCATCCTCGGTGAGTTGACCGAAACGGATCATGGAAGGAGTGGAGACGGGAACGGTGCCGAATGTTCCGTGTCCCTGCGTCAGGATTAATCCGTAGGCCGCTGCATCCTTGATCGTGACCGTGCGTGTCGGAAGCACAGTTAGCTCCTTCGCGGAGTAGTATCTGCCGCCATAAGTGATCCAGACTTCGCGATAGCCTGCTTCCTCCATCTTTTCAATTGGCCGCACAGGGACCGGGTGTCTCTTGTTGGTCGCAGCAAACTCCGGATTCACGTTGGCCTCCCAGTCGAGCATGCTCACCAGGTAATCCAGATCATGGTGGAATTCCGGCGGGACGTCCTTGGTCAGAAGGCTCCAATCGACGATTCGGCCTTCGACCTCGGATTGAAACATGGCGAACACGTCGCTGTTAACCTGAGGTTCATAAGTTACAAGAGAGCCCGGAGCGTGAAGGATACCCGGATCGACTTGCCATCCGCTTCCCGGTTCGAGACGGTAGGCGCGGGTATGGAAGAGGATGCCGTTATCGCCACGGTCCCATCTTTCCAGGCAGCGCCGGATATCTTCCTTTGTGGTGCCGGGCTCAAGTCCCATGTATGTATGGGGAAAGTTATTGCTGAGTTGGTTGTATTGGGGCGGGAAGTAATAGGCCTCAGGCTTGCCCTTGTGCCCGACCTTCCGGGCGAACTCATCGCTCTGGTGCATGTGGTGGGGAATCGGGCCCATGTTATCGAAGAATTTGCATAACAGGTTCCATCCTCCCTCTCTTGCCATGACATCGGACCCAAGCAGAACCTCGCCAGCGCAGTCTACAGCATCCTTGAGAAGGAATTTGGCGCCCTGCGCGGGATGAATATAACTGAGGCCCTCATCAGGAGTGGTATCTGGTCCGTTCGAAGCTTTTGTAGTGGAGGAAAACCATCGCTCGTTGATTCCTCCCCGGCGAGCGCCGAAGGAATAGAGGTCATCGGGATGAAGTTTCAGCCTGCGTCCGGGAATCATGAAGGAACGAGGAACCCACGATGGCTCCAACCTAAGAACACCATTACCCTGATTCACTGCATCCTGAACAACCGATCGATTCAACATTTCACGCTCTCCTCATTGATTGTCCCGATGCTCGTCAGGACGGTATTTCCAGCCGACATCCCCGGGGCATCTCGGTGTTTGCATGCTCAGTGCTCCAAACCGATCCCAAAGGAATATAGGACATTGTCATGGTCCGTAAAGAATGCATGGCTATCGCCAACAGCCACACCCGACAACCCCGTATAAGTGGGAATCAGGTTCTTGCTTGAATACAGTTCTTCGCCAGTTGTCGCGTTCAATACAAAGAGCGTGGCGTGGGTCGAAGCATTCCCGCTGGAGAGGGCAATCACAACACCGTTCGTGACGCGGGGCGGCGCGGGATTGACCATGTCGGGAGAGATCCATACAGGGGTCAACGCCGGCTTCCCATTCGTCTCGCTAACTTTGAATGCAACGATTCCCCCGTGCCCAGCCGGGCCACTCGACTTGATGGCGGGGTCATTCAGAGAGAGCGCTGCCGATACTGACGCGAAGACCCAAGCCGTACCGTCCTGGTCCTGCCAGGTTGCAAAGCCATCCCATCCATGCTTTTGGCCGGGGCTGGAAAGTGGAGGCGTTTCGAAAAGTGGAGTGTGATGGTCTGTACCGCCCAGTGATGCAGAGTCAAGAAGAACAATCCTTCCATCATTTCCCGGCGCCACCACAAGTTGCATTCCTTTGTAACTGAAAGTTACCGGAGAAATGAATTGATAATTGGCCATTCCTCCTTCAGGCATGTACCAATCTTCAGCTTTCATATCCTTTGACACTGCTACGACGCCGCCGGTATCGAGACCCTTCTTCGAACTGGAGGTTCCTCGTCCAGTAATAATGATTGCTGACCCGCCCGAAGTGATCAATGGACCGGCAAGATCGAGGAGACGTGCTTGTTCCGTTGGATAACTTGCGACTGGATAGTCGGCTGACGTGAGATCGATGGCCCAGAGGCCGTTAGGTGCGGCGCCGCAACCGCGACCGGTTGCAGTAAAAATAGTGTGATCCAAAAAGTTCAAGCCAAACGGACTTGCATTGGCCGCAGGCAGGAATTTCACTGGAGAGGCGAAATCCGCTCCTGTGGTCATCACCTGTTCGTGAAGCATCCCATCCGGAGTCAGCACATAGATTCCCTTCAACCCGGCAAAGACTCCTACGGGGGCATTCCCAAGGCGGCGTTCGTCGGGTTTAGGAGGCGGATCGCGATGCGGCGCAGGTTCGCCAGGCTTCCGTTTGCGGCGAGCATTAAAGTTGATCGCGACCGGAGGCTCCATCAAGATGTCCAGGTTCGAGACGCCGCAGCCCGTCGCAGGAGGGGTCACTTTCGTAGCGAATTCCTTCTTCCAAAGCAAGTTTCCCAACTCGGAGTCAACGGCATAAAGAGTGTCTGGGGAACCCCAATAGACAATGTCCTTGAATCCTTGTGCGTTGATGAGTCTCCCCGCCAGCAGCGGCTCGCTGAATGTGGGCGGTAGCTTCGACGGCTGACCCAGTTTGATCTTCCACAGAAACTTGAAGTCCGTCGCGATGTTATTGGGACTTAGATTACGTTCGCCCTTCTGCCAGCCGCTGTGTCCGGCGTCCGCTCCCGTCAAGCTCCAATCGCCGCTTTCGTCCTGGGCAACGGCACCCGTAACACAGAAGAAAGCACAGGCAACGAGGACTTCGACGATTCGCCCCAGACGAGTTTTCTTCATGGGTAAGTAAGTCCTTGAACAGAAGTCCGTGGAGTTTATGAGTTTCGGTTGACGTGCGATCGATTCCTGATCACTTGAGACCGAAGCAGTAAATTGTTCCGTCAAAAGTTCCGAACATGACCTTATCTTGGGCAACAGACAGGCCGGCCTGGTGAAGAAATGAGGTTACCTGGTCACCGCTCGAATAGAGTTCCTTGCCGGTTACCGCATCAAGAGCATAGAGCCTGGCTGGCTGGGAGCGCTGAATACGGTCGGTTGCACTGAACAATCCACCCTCAACATCATTCGACTGTCCCGTAAACTCTCCTGCGGCGAGGACAAATACAACGCCGTTGACAATCACCGGGGGTTCGGCAGTAATCATGTCGCGCGAGAGCCAGGCTGGAGCCAGTTCCGCCTTGCCATCCTTCTCCACGAGTTTCAGTGCGAGGATTCCACCATGGGGCGTCGGACCATACGAGATAGGAAACTGCACCGCCGCATCCCCTCCCATGGGGCCAAGCACCCAGCGCGTCCCGTCTTTGCCTGACCAACTGGCAAGGCTTCCCCATGTGCCCTCCGTTTGAAAATTGACGTTCTTATTCGAGAGCAGGTCAGTTCGGAATATTGGAGTCATATGATCGGACCCGCCCAGAGATTTGCTGTCGAGGAGAAAATACCGGCCCTCTTTGCCTGACGCCACAATGAAGTCCCGCCCCTGGTATGGAAAGACAACCGGCGTGACATTCATGTCGAGATCTCTTCGCGTCAGCCAAACGTGGTTCGTGGGAGAATAGTAGTCCTTCAGGGTTAAGCTGCCAGTCGAATAAGTGAAGGCTTCGACACTGGTCGAGAGTTTTCCCAGAGCGGCATCGTAAGGACCGTCTCCGGATTCGAAGTAGATGGTCCCATCGGACCCCGCTGCTGGGCCGGCCGTGCCCCAGAGGCCAGCCTGCGGCGGAGAGGAGGCGGTTACCTTTCTGCTATTGAGATCCACGGCATAAAGCCCGTTGGGAACACCCCCGCAACCCTGACCGGTTACGGTGTAGACAACATTGTTGACCAGGCTAAGCCCATACGGTTTGCCGTAAGGCAAAGGAAGCATTTGAATTGGCGGGTCCGCTTCCGTACCGGAAGCGAGGTCGAGGATACGCAGATATCCGTCGCTGGTAAGGACGTACAGCCGCCTGACCGGGGAATCAATCGGGGATATCACGGGGGTGGCACTGAGCGCGTTGGTGCAGATGAATCCGCTGCCCTCCCCTGGCTCCTGCGGCTTTTCAGACGCCCACTTCAGCTTCGTCTGCCAGACAACCTTTCCAGTCCCGGTATCGATTGCAAAGACGTCGTTTGCGGCTCCGGCAAGAATAGCCAGCGTGCGTTGGCCATCTGGGGTCTTCACGCCCGTAACAATCAGCGGCTCCCGAAACGAAAGCATTCCCATCGGTTTGCTGAGGACTTTGACTTTCCAAAGCAGGCGAAAGTTCCTGACATTTTGAGGCGTGATCTTCGAATGGGCTTGCTGCCAGGCGTCCCGAGCCATGTCCTCGCTGCTCGTCAGCCACTCAGAAACCATCTGGCCGCGCATCGGCTGCACCACCATGAATGCGCAACCCCAAAAACAAATTGAAGCCAGCACTTTCAGCTCGCGCATTCTGCTTGACCCCTACATGCCTAAGATGACTTTCCTGTTTGAACTCGATGGTGGGTACGCGCCACCAGGACCCACGCACGAGCCGCGAGACCGGCTGAGGGTACCGAACATCGAATGGGGGAGACCATGGGGAACGTTTCCACTGCGCGCAAAATACTAGTAGTTACGCTAATCATGTGTCAATTGAAATTGTTTTTCATCGGCACTTCTGATCGAACGCCTAACGAACCCGATACCCCCGAATTCGGCCACTTCCGGACATTACCTCCCCATTGGCCACTCGCCCAGAACCCGCGGGAAGGAATTGATCGAACTCCTGACTGCGTGAGGAGTTTGCGGCCGAAGTGCGTCGACCGCGCCGGCTCTACTAGTTAGTCGAACGTTCGGAGCCAGACATCGCGCACGGAGATCTTGCATGGCTGACTTTCGATTTCAAAGCCGATAAAACCAGGTTGGTTATTGACGGAGCCCACGTTGTCGTCAATGAATATGGCCATCAGTTGGCCGTTCATGACATGCATCATGACTCCGCCGCGCGCGATGACCTCGTATTCGTTCCATTCGTTGACCTTTACATAGCCGCCAAGGGCGTCCTTGTCGCCGATCCTGGCAACGAGACGATTTGTCTGATCGGGTAGCGCCTGAGTCACCTGGCCGCGATAAGCGAGAATGCCCTGCATCGTGTTTTCGGAGTACCACTGGCCGGTATAGGACGCAGTCTGCGCGCTAACTGGGAACCAGAAGTCGGCCTGAGGGCCGGTCATCATAAACTTCAGGTCGTACGGCGGCAGGCTGGCAGGTTGCGGTCGTGTCCAAGGTACACCGGTGACGCTGCGGTACTGAATTCCCCCACCGCCTCCTTTTTCGATTTTCATTCGAAGCTTCAAGTCGAAGTCGCGAGCTTTGTCGCCGCGATAGACGATGTAGTTGTTGCCTCTCGGCTTGCCCTCGAGCGTCTCTCCCACCATGATGCCGTTCTCGACATGCCAGATAGTGGTGTCTGCGTCCCAACCGGCGAGACTCTTCGTGTCGAAGATCTGCTTGTACCCCGTGTGTTCGTCAAAATCGTATGGCGCAGGGTCGTGAAACTTTGGCATTCCTGGGAGTTTCTCGCCGTGTGGACCCGTCTGTGGCTGCTGCGCAGGAGGCGATTCCAGCGACCGCGGTACGGACTGGCCCGAAAGGATTGTCGGAAGAGCAATGAGGAAGCCAAGGGGAACAATTGCCAGCAGCCACAATCGACGAGCCGAGAACTTATGTCTCCGGTTCGATGTTGTCATGGATTTACAGCCTCCCAATCAAGAAGATTCAGGAACAAGAGGAGTTTATCTGGAGTACGGAATTGCTGGCGACCGATGGTTTAAATCTCGATCGCAGAAGGGCTATCCCTTGACGCAAGGCGCGCAGACAACGGTTTCAACTCTTTCGACCAGATCGGCCCGGTCCGCGTTCGCTCCAACTAGACCTTAAGCTCGAACCTGACTGACGCTGAATCGCCAGTCCGCCGAATCGAACCTGGTGGCGTACCAGATTTGGCCTCTCAATGAGCGAACGCGGGATGTTTCGGCAGCCACCGACGATCCGAGAGATCGCTATCTGTCGGAGGACGAGCTCCGTAGGCTTAAGGTGGCTCTCGATCAGAAGCGACTCCGGAAGGGCAGGAGGGACGTCAACCGAACTACACGGCGGATGAGGCTAATTGTCCTCATCGAGAGTTGCCCTCAAAGCTGCCCCAAGAGTATTTTGCTGCGAGGGAGCTAGCAATCTCCGATCTTCCCCGCCAATGCCCTTAGAAATTGGCGCCGGTCCAGTCGGTACTTGAACGCTTTCCGTCCGTCGATAAAAACAACGGGAACCTCGTCATTGTACTTCTCACGCACTGTAAGCCCCGTAAAGAACGACTGTTGGACGCCGCCAAATCGCATGTTCGCGCCGCTGTCGAATAGGTCCGCCGATAGGCGCGCATTCTTCCAGCGGGTGTTCCAAAGGATTCGAAGATTTTGCTAGATGGCCGGATCGACTTTCATCGCAATTCTGTCTTCGTTATCACTGCGCAAGCGGCAGACCGGTGGTATGCTCCCAGCGTCATTTAACTAAGCAGATTTCAGATGTTTTGCGATCCAGTCAGGCATCCGGCATTTGCTGTTGGCCGCCTTTGTGCATCAGACGGAGGCAGACAAGTGATCCAGCTTGCCTTCGTTCGAGGGTATCCCGCCATGTTGCCAAGTCTCAGGCCTTATCGTCTGCAATTCCTGTCGTCGCCTTTTCTCACGTTTTCAGTCGTTTGCCGAAAAGCGGCAGGCTGACTGTTCTGTGCCTTGCGTTCGCTGCGTTGTTGTTCGGCACGCGACAAAGGACGCTTGCCAGACGGCCTACTTCAGCGGTGTGGAAGTCATGCTGGACGATAGTGGCACCTCGGGTCCGGCGGTAGAGGCAGTGGTAACCTCTACGTCGCCGACTATATGTCCGGTGATGTGCGAAAGATCCTAATGGTCAATGGCAGCGTCTCTTCGATCCGCACATTGGCCAACGTCCGCAACATGGCCAGCAACACCAACTACCCCGTTGCGGTGGCGGTGGACCGCAGCGGCAACGTCTATGTCGCCAATCAGGCTACTTTTGACGGTGAGGGTGGTAATCCCTCTGCTACCGGCACGGTGCAAGAGATCCTGGCAGTCAACGGTAGCATCCCGACCTCGCCCACCATCCTTACAGTGGCCAGCGGTTTCAGCTTCATCCCGTAGTGGCGTGGCAGTGGATGGCAGCGGCAACGTCTACGTTGCCCATACCGGAAATAACGTGGTGAAAAGAGATCCTGGCGGTCAACGGCAGCATCCCCGCGTCGCCCACCATCGGGACACTGATGGTGTTGTGACAGGTGCAGATAGCGAGCCGTAGTCTCCAGATCTTCATGACCGAGCAGAAGCTGGATGGTGCGCAGGTCGGTGCCCGCTTCCAGCAGATGGGTGGCCCAGCTGTGGCGCCTATCTACCATGAGAAATAGTGCAGAGCATTTTTAGCCCAGCGGTGCGGGAGCACAAAGCTTGGCCTGAGCGGAAATCTAGCCCGCACCGGTGGGCTAAAAATGCTCTGCACTATCTACCCTTCCTGACTATGTCTTGTAACCCGGCGAGAACCGCTCCTTTTCTGGCGAAATCGTGACATCAGATAGACATAGTCTAAGCTTCCTCCTACTAGCCCGCTCAGTCGGGGGGAGGAGTCCACCATGAAGTGCGTTATCGGTAACCAAGTGGTTCTATCGCGACCGCCGGAGGGTCCGCTCGCGGCGCAAATCGGCTCGTTTGCAAAATCGGTGAGTGAGCAGGGATACAGTCTGGCATCGATTCATCGACGGGTTTTGCTCGCTGCATGTTTTAGCCGATGGCTTAAGCAGAAAGGGGTCGGACTGCGCAGCATCTGTTCCGATCATCTGGTTCTGTATCTACGATATCGCGCTCGACACCGACGGCCTTGCGAGGGAGATGCGGCTGCCCTCAGGCATCTCATCGACTTTTTGCGCCGGGAGGGCCTGGTCCCCGCCGAAAAGAAACCAACATGCCAACAGACTCCGGCTGAGCGTTGTGCCGAGGCATTCGGGCAGTATTTGCTGGAAGAGCGCGCGCTGGCGCACACGACGATTATCAGCTACGTTCCGTTCATCCGTTGTTTCCTCGAAGGCCGTTTTGGTGCCGGTCGAGTCGTGCTCTCGCGTCTCTGTGCAAGCGATGTTGTGAGGTTTGTACAGCGTCAAGCACCACGACTGCACATGAAGCGAGCGAAGCTCATGACCACTGCACTGCGGTCCTTCCTGAACTATGGGCGATATCTCGGGGAGGTTGCGCTTGATCTGGCGGCCGCGGTTCCGATCGTTGCCAACTGGTCGATGACTTCGATCCCACGGGCGATTTCCGCAGATCACGTACGCCAACTGTTGGCCAGCATCGATAGGAGCACTGCGGTCGGGCGTCGAGATTACGCTATCTTGCTCTTGCTGGCGCGATTGGGATTGCGCTCCGGCGAAGTGGCATTTCTCGAACTGGATGACATTGACTGGAATGCGGGACAAGTGCGCGTGCGCAGCAAGGGGGGCCAGCGCAACACCATGCCTTTACCTATAGAGGTTGGCACAGCGATCGCCGCATACCTTCGGAGGGGACGACCTACCACTGACAGCCGCCGCGTATTTTTGCGCGCTAAAGCCCCGACCCGCGCCTTTCGCGGTGCGAGTGGGGTTGGCTCCCTGGTCCGGCATTCGCTTGAACGTGCCGGCATCCACGCCATCTTAAGATCCACGTCCTGCAACTCGAGACTGCGCGCTTCGCCGAGACGTAGGCCGGAGACACTCAGTAGTCCGAAG
>JABDBE010000057.1:0-627 GCA_013288805.1 Acidobacteriota bacterium | reverse complement strand
GGATTAGCCACCGAGATGTTGCGCCAAGGCGCTTCGTTGGGCGAGATTGGAGAGTTGCTGGGGCATCGCCATCCACAGACCACGAAAATCTACACCAAGGTCGACATAAAGGCGTTGCGTACACTGGCTTTGCCGTGGCCCGGAGGTGTGCGATGAGCACACTTCGACAGGCTGTCCATGATTACCTGAGTCTTCGCCGCAGTTTGGGTTTCAAGCTGCTGGAAGCAGGTAAGGGATTGCTCGACTTCGTCACGTTTATGGAGCGCCACCGCGCCTCTTACGTTACCAAAGCGTTGGCGCTTGCCTGGGCTCAGCAGCCCGTGGACGTTCAGCCGGCGCACTGGGCGCAACGACTGAGTTTCGTACGCGGATTTGCGCGCCATCATAGTGCCACCGATCCACGGACCGAGATTCCTCCCTTTGGTCTGTTGCCATTTCGACCGAAGCGAGCGCGGCCGTACCTGTACTCGGACGATGAAATTCGAAGTCTGCTGCGTGCTACTCTCGACATGTCCTGTCGGTATGAATTCGGCAAACTGCGACGCTGGACTTACCATTGTCTCTTCGGACTACTGAGTGTCTCCGACCTACCCTCCCAATGACGTTTACGCCGAGAGATGTAGTTGG
>JABDBE010000056.1 GCA_013288805.1 Acidobacteriota bacterium | reverse complement strand
GGCTGAGAAAGATATCTCCACGTATCGCACGATCGTAGCCAAGTACGATCTCTCCAGCGATTCCACTTGGATGGTAGGAAACAGCCCAAAGTCCGACATTAATCCCGCCTTGGCAGCCGGATTGAACGCCGTCTTCGTTCCTCACGGCCAGACTTGGATTCTCGAGCACGAAGAAGTAGCCCAGGCTGAACCACCGACGAGGTTGCTAGTAGTAGAAACTTTCGCGGCACTAAAAAATCACTTCTAACCTTGACAGTAAGGCAATAATGCCTTACACTTGTTGGCTAGGGAACATATGACCATGCTCACGGTTACTGCCAAAGGACAGATTACGCTGAAACAGGATTTGCTCAAACATCTTGGCGTCGGCCCCGGGGAGAAAATTGAGGCTGACAAGCTGCCTGATGGCCGGATCGTTGTGAGAGCTGCGGCACAGGATGGCACGATTTCTGATTTCATTGGCTGCCTGTCACAACGAGGCGGCCCGAAGCTCACGATCGACGAAATAAATGAGATCGCAAGCCAGGGATGGGCAAAAGCAAAATGAAAATTACGGTCGATACCAATGTGCTGGTTAGAGCGGCCGTTCAAGACGACCGACAGCAAGCCCGAAAGGCGGCAAACGTCTTGCAAGAAGCCGATTTGGTTGCTGTGCCTGTTCCGGTTCTTTGTGAATTTGTTTGGGTACTTCGTCGAGGATATAAGAAATCCGTCCCTGAAGTCTCGGATGCGATTTATCGGCTTATGAAGAGCGCTAATGTGGTGATGAATCGACCCGTGGTAGAGGCGGGCCTTTCCCTGCTCGACGCCGGCGGAGATTTTGCCGACGGCGTAATCGCTCATGAAGGCAATTGGTTGGGAGGGGAAGAATTCCTGTCTTTCGACTCGAGAGCTGTCTCCGTGCTGCAATCGCAGGGGACACGTGCTCGTTTGTTGTCATAACCGAGGGCGAACTGAAGCTCGCAGCACATATCCCGGACAAGGTTGACTGTCCGTGAGCAATGGTAGGGATGGTCAAGAAAAGATACGCCGTCAATGCAAAGGAGTGAATTTGGCGTATTGCGTCACAATACCACCGGAGACTGGTCCCTAAGTTTCCAGCGACAAACCAATGCTAGGGCACATCTCGCGACTGGCAATAGAAAATCCACTCTTCCCTGAAATCGAAAAATGCGTCAGATCACGCTCACCGGCTTCCCGCAGAACTTATCGAACATTTTCTTGAGTTCCGCCGCAATGTCCACGGCCTCGCGATGTTCAATATCGCTCCGCTGCATCATGTGAATCAGCTTCCCATCGCGAAGCAGCGCGATCGAAGGTGACGATGGCGGATACCCCGTAAAGTAGCTGCGAGCACGGTCAGTGGCTTCTTTGTCTTGTCCAGCGAACACCGAGAACATCTTCTCCGGGCGCGTGGAATTCTGCAAAGCAATACGAACCGCGGGACGCATCCGTCCAGCTGCGCATCCGCAGATGGAATTCACCACAACCATCGTCGTTCCAGGTTGGTTGACAATAGCGCGATCGACTTCCTCCGAGGTACGCAATTCCTGAACGCCCATGCGGGTCAACTCTTCACGCATGGGGATCACCATAATCTCTGGATACATTTGTTCTCCTTGAGAGGTTTTTAATAGCCTACCAGAACTGTCAAAACGCCGCGCCCATCAAGCCGGGACACTAACCAAACCAACGTAACTCCTCAGCTCAAGACCTTTTCTTCATTCGTATATATTGGAAATAACCCTAAATGGTCATCACAGAAAACGTCCCCCTGGCCCCGCTCACCACCCTAAAGGTTGGAGGACCAGCTCGCTATTTCCTCGAGGCGATGAGCGTTGCTGAAGTATCCGAAGCGGTCGAATTTTCGCGATCTCGAAATCTCCCTTTGTTCGTCCTCGGTGGCGGAAGCAACCTGGTAATTTCCGACGCCGGCTGGCCGGGCCTCGTGCTCAAGATCGGAATTACCGGAATCAATCATCGGCACGGGCATGATGAAGTCGTCTTCGAAGTAGGAGCCGGCGAAGACTGGGACAAGTTCGTGGGCATGGTCGTAACCCACAACATCGCCGGCCTGGAATGCCTAAGCGGCATCCCCGGCTCCGTGGGTGCGACACCAGTCCAAAATGTGGGAGCCTACGGCGAAGAAGTCGGGAACACTATTGAGTCTGTGCTTGTGCTGGACCTTAGGGACCGGCAGTTGCGTGAACTTGGCAAAGAGGAGTGTGCTTTCAGCTATCGCACCAGCATCTTCAACACATCCGAACGGGGACGGTACATTATTCTGCAGGTGAATTATTTATTGAAGCATGGGGGCGAGGCTTACATCGCCTATGCAGACCTCAAGAAATACTTTGCCGGATGGAACAAAAAACCAACCCTGGCCGATACTCGCGACGCGGTAAAAAAGATTCGCGCGGGGAAAGGAATGCTTATTGTTCCCGGTGATGATGACTGCCGTAGCGCTGGATCTTTTTTCAAGAATCCAATTCTTTCGGCCGATGAGTATGAGCGGCTGACGGCGCGGGCTGCGGCTAAGAACCTGCAGATCCCGAGTTATCCGGCGTTGGCGACGCAAAAGAAAGTCTCAGCCGCGTGGCTGGTTGAGCATTCCGGGTTCAGCAAAGGATATGGCAACGGTTCCGTGGGCATTTCCCGCAAGCACGCGCTGGCCATCGTGAATCGCGGGAACGCGACTGCTGCAGACGTTGTTGCTTTCAAGGAGGACATTCAGGGGCGCGTCGAAGAAATATGGGGCATCCTTTTGGAGCCAGAGCCGGTATTCGTTGGATTTTAGAGGCCAGATTCTGATTTGGGCGCGAGCGTCCTCGCTCGTACTTGCTGGCAACATCGGCAGCTGCCGCCCCAGATTGCGACCCTTTTTGGTATGTCCCCTACGTTGGGGAGGGTGAGCTTTCCGGCCCCGGCGGCAGCCGCCTCTATTTACTCATCGGCAATTTTTGCCGCGTCTTTAAAGATTTTCACGAACATGGGGCGGGTCAGCTTTCCGGTTTGGGTGTTCTGGTTCGAGGGATGGTACGAGGCCAGTAACGTCTTTCCATCCGGCAGCTTGTAGATGGCTCCGTGCTGAAAAATGTAGGCCTTCCGGCTGGGGAGCTGGCCGCGTCGTTTCAGGTAATTGAGGTAGGCATCAAAGCCAATCCTGCCCAGCGCGACGATGACTTTCACGTTCTTGAGGCGCTCCACTTCACGATCCAGATAGGGAGCGCAGTTAGCCAGTTCTTGCGGAAGCGGCTTGTTATCGGGCGGAGCGCAGCGAACCGCGGCCGTGATGTAAATGTCTTTGAGCTTCAGCCCGTCGTTGCGATCAGTCGCATTGGGCTGGTTGGCAAATCCGGTTTCAAACAGCACGGGGTACATGAATTTGCCGGAAGCATCTCCGGTAAACGGACGGCCGGTACGATTGGACCCGTGCGCTCCGGGAGCCAGCCCGAGAATAAGAATCCGTGCATCGGGATCGCCGAAGCCGGGCACTGGCTTTCCCCAGTAGTCGCAATCGCGGTAAGCGCGGCGCTTCTCGCGAGCAATTCGCTCGCGGTACTCCACCAGCCGCGGACAGCGGGTGCAGGCAATGATCTCGGCGTTGAGCTGGACGAGCCAGTTGCTCTTTGGTTGAGAGGGCATTGTTACAACTCTACAACGATGGGTCGCGTGGGACGGGAAAGCTTTTACCGCCGAGACGCCGAGAACGGCGAATCGGTGGCGAGTGCAGGTGAAAACCACCGCCCACATGGAGGCGGGCCTGTATGCGCTGCGTACGCGGTGCTTTACGCATCAACGTCAGGGGGCTTATACAGCGGCGGATATTGATTTCCTGGTGGCTTATGTCATGCCTGAGGATTGCTGCTATATATTTCCCGTAAGCGTGGTGGCCGGGCGCACGAGCATTATGCTGCGTCCCAAGGAATTCATACGCAAGAGGTACTATCACCGCGATCCTTACGCACGCTATTTGAATGCATGGCACGAATTCGGTGAGCCGAGCGGGCCGGAATTTTGAGGCAGATCGTTAAAGTAAGATCCTTCACTTGTGCACTTGTGTTGTTCCCAAGCGGAACGGCGCTGTTTCAGTTCTTGACGGTCATGGTTTCGGAGTCGGCTTTCTTGCCAGATAGCCTTCGAGTCCGACGAAGATGCCGCGGTAGTTGTTCTGTCGCTGCATCCCACTTCTCGCAAAGAACGCGAGAAATGGGGCACCCGGCGGGGCTTCAGGATGACCACTGAATCATTATGCTTTGCGGGAAACGATGGAGGCGTAGGATGCGCGGTTGACCACTATTCAACATAGCTCTTGACTTGTGGTCAGAACCTTGCAATAACTATGCCAGTCCCATTGGACGGGTTTGGGGGTGTAGTCCCGTTGGCAGAAGTGAGATTGCAGGAAGGTGAGTCCCTTGAGAACGCACTGCGGCGTTTCAAGCGCAAGGTGCAGCAGGAGGACATCATCAAGGAGGTTAAGCGCCACTCCTTTTATCTGAAGCCCGGCGAGAAAAAGCGCGTAAAAGAAGCATTGGCGCGCAAACGCAGCCGGAAAAAAGCTCGGAAAGAGCAAGACTGATCGAAATTGGGCCGTTTCTCCTCGTGGGCGCGGCCCTCTTCCCTTTTTCGCAGTGCATTCCCTGGTCTGGGATATGCGCAACCACGGGGTTTCTTCAGAGTTAGTACGTCAGCAGTAATCCATGTCCTAGCCAAGGGCATGGCGGGCCGAATCCAGGGGCAGTTCAATTGAGGGGGATGAGTCAAAATTCTGCGCACTTGTGCGCGCGGTGGGCTTTGTTTGCTCATCGGCGCGTGAGTGGGGCGGGAATGGGCCGAAGGAGCATCCTCAATGGAATTCCAGGATAAGATGTTGAAGTGCGTCGACTGCGGCACGGATTTCGTTTTTACCTCCGGGGAGCAGTTGTTCTTCCACGATAAGCAATTCAGAAACGAACCCAAACGGTGCAAGACCTGCAAGGCGAAGCGAGTTGCGGTTCTGGGAGCTGCAAACTCGGGGCATCATGGTTTCTCGAGAACCGAGACGCGAGCGGTCTGTTCGCAATGCGGCAAAGAGACCACGGTTCCGTTCAGGCCGACGCAGGGGCGTCCGGTGTTGTGCCGGGAATGTTTCCAGCAAAGACGGCCAGCGGCGTCGGCATGAGGATCTCGCGTTTCCAGTGCGACCGGCGAGAGCCGAAAACTCTCAGCGATGGGGACTGAGTCGTCGGGCTAGCTGACTTTCTTCCTGCCTTCCCGATTCAAACCTGCGGAGTGTTTGCCAGGAGTGTGCGCAAACGGTAGGAGTTTCTCGTCTTGCTGGTGCGCGTCTTCTCGAAGTATCAGGAGCGCTTCAATTTGTCGGAGCAAGTCCTCGGTGCCGACGGGCTTCACCAGCAGCGACGAGGTTCCGTCGAGCTTCCAACTGCCGTTATGAGGAGGGAAGGCGGTAAGCAAGGCGGTAGCAGGATGGTAGGCTTGCCGACGCGCTGCGCGCATTACTTCGAAGCCGGCGTTCTCATTCTCCATGTGCGCATCGGTGATCACCATCTGGTAGACGCCCGAGGTCAGTTTCTCCACAGCTTCCGCGGCGGATGCGGCCGTCTCCACGATGAAATCGTGCAACTCTAACACCGCCTTCAGTGTAAGCAAAACCGCAACGTCGTCATCGACCAGCAGGATTCGCCGCTTCATTTGGAGCACCTCACCGAAAACCTTCGAACGGGAGTTCTGGGGCCGCGCGTTACGCTCTTGCCGGGATTCTTTCTCTGCGCCAGCCAGTGCAACCAAGTATAGAACACGAGGGTCGCAGAAGATGAAGAAGTCGCCGATATCCTAAACCGGATGCTAGTGTCACGATCGTGACAATTTTCTCTTCGGACGAAAGTCGCTCGACAGCCTCCAAGAATAGAGCTTGCGTTTCTTTTTTCCAGGAACCAGCGGTCCACATCTCGGACCAAGAAGACGATAAGTTTGCGATGATGCTGCAAGTTGTTTCACCTTTTTTGAAAATTTTCATCCTGTCGCGCGGTCGGCAAAAATAAAAGTAGAGTTTTGTGGAACGCTTGAAGCATTTCGCTTGACATTCACAGTGATCGGGATAGGATACGTCTCCGCGGGCTCGGGTGCCTGTCGGTCACGTCAAATGGAAATTACCCGGCAACGCTAAATTCACGCTGGGTGGAAACACCCGGTGTCGGTAAAAGCAAAAAAACTCAGGAGGACTCTAGTGAAAAAAATGCTTTTTGCAGCGGCGCTAGTCGCGATCTTTGTATCTACCGCGGCGTTAGCAGAAGACCACAAACCTGTCGCCATTGGTCCCTATATTGCTGTTCCTGCCCAACGCGGTACCGCGCCGGTTATGACCAAAGACTGGCATCCGACCGCTGTACCGGGAGCAGCAGTTCCGTTCTGCAAGTGGGCGGATTGCCTGTATTATTCAGGTGATTTCGATTCGTCCAATTCTGCTGCCAACGGCTCCTGCGCCATTAACAACGGCACCGATGATTGCCAACTTTTGGAAGCAGTAAGACCCCAACAAGCTGTTACGGTGACGGGCGGAGCGGTTACGATTCTGCTGGAAAACACAGTGGTAGGAACCAATCCGACTCCATTCACCGTTTACACCGGTGTGGCATCAGGCCAAAATGGCACAGCCGTATGCACGACCTCGGGGAAAGCCGTTCTGGCGGTCTACGGTCAGTCGGGCTTTGGTATCACTCAATACAGCTACAGCATCAAGTCGCTCGCGTCGTCGTGCGCACTGTCGGCTTGGAAGCATTATTGGGTTACCCTGCAGCCGACCTACAGCGACGGAGCTACTTGGGGTTTTGTACCGGACGTGGAAGATAGTCCGGCCCCGAACCATCGCGGATGGAAAAACGTCACTGACGATGACTTCATCATTTACACCCAGCTCGGCTACAACACTCCTACCCCCGTCTATGGTTCCAGCGGAACTTGCGGCGGATTGGGCTGCGATGTGTTGACGCTCGCGTTGACGGGAACGAAATAAGCAGGCTCGATTCCAACAGAAATTTTGTTGAAGTCGTGCTTTGAGGGTTTCGGGAGAAGTCTCCGGGCTTCTCCCTTTTTCTTGTATTGAGCTCGAGCAGGTTTCGCTTCAACTCCGCAGTTCATACTCTCGCCGTGGACGACGCGGCTCAATATTTCCTGAGTTATTATTATGCTAGTATTCATGATTCATTTCTTCTCGGGGGCATGACGCGAATGCGGTATTGGTGGCTGGTTTTGATGGTTTTCTTTGTACTGTCTTTGCAAACCACGCTGGGCCAGGCACAGGGTGGCCAGGCAACAGATCAATACACGAAGAACCCTACTGCGGCGGCGCAATCCGGGTCCGAGGTTCCCCCTGATGCAGCCGTAATCACGATTGATGGTCTGTGCGCGAGTAGCTTTACTTCCTCCTCGACACCCGCCGCGACGCCTGCCACTTCGGGCAAAGCCGTCGATCCCGGATGCAAGACGGTTATCACTCGCGCGCAATATGAGTATCTGATGGATGTGCTTGGCGGTCGGCCGAGCGCTTATCACGGTCTCAAGTTTGCGAAGCGTTATTCGGAAGTGCTTTTGTTCAGTACAAAAGGCCGCGAGTTGGGAGTCGAGAAGGATCCGAGATTCCAGGAAAAGATTCGATACAGTTACCTCGAAGCATTGGATACATTTACGCTTGCGCGCTTGCAACAGCAAGCCGAAGAGATCAGCGATGCGGATGCTGAAAAGTTCTTCAAGGAGCATCCGGAAAGATTTGTGCAGATCAAACTGCTTCAAATCGCTGTGCCAAAGACGAAGGTTCACGAAACAGCAGTGGCGGAAAGTGTAGCCGCGGCGGACAAAGCCTCCATGCACGAAGCCGCTTTGGCAATTCAGAAAGAGGCCGCGGCGGGAGGAGACATTGATAAACTTCAAGAGAAGGCTTACAAGATTGCCGGGGATCCTTCCGTTCCGGACACTGACTTGGGTGAACAGGTGCCCGATCAACTTCCAATCGAATACCGTAAGTTGATATTCGACTTGAAATCCGGGGAAGTTTCCCAGGTTACCGAGGACGATCACGAATATCTGATTTTCAAATGCGCCGAGAAGCACACCATACCCGCAGCCGACGTCAAGAAATTCGCGGCATGGCTACGAATGAGGGATTCGAGGCAAGCGCTTAGAGATTCGGTCAAAACGGAATATAACGAACAATACTTTCCCAAAGCCAACGCAGGGGAAAAGGATACCAGTGGGGAGAGAGCTCCGTAAGGCCGGGCAACCTCAAAATCTTGACGTGCGCAGGATGGTGGTCTCAGACTCGTAGGCTTCCACGAGCGGCTATTGGCGGAGCAATTCTGACGTGTGGGCTCACACGTTGGCCGTCACCGGGCCGAATCCGATCGCTGAGAAAAACTTGGGCGATGCGCTGCACGCGCTCGGGCGCCACGAGGATGCCCTACTCCACTTCCAGAATGCGGCCACCATGCAGTCTACCGATCCAGCTCGACATATTGACTTGGCCGAGGATCTCACAGAGTGCGGACGGGTGCCGGGGGCGGTTGCGGAGTATGAAGAGGCCATTCGTTTGACTGCGGAGCCTGCAAGTCAAGCTCGCTCTTACGGAAGCCTCGCAATTTTGTACGGCGAGCTCGGAGAATACTCCAAGGCTCGCGAGAGCTACCGCGAAGTAGTGCGGATTGATCCCCAACTTGGCGATGAAATGATTCGTAACCTTTCGCGGGCGTTCGCCGCTAACCCGTCAGGCGGTGGATACCTATCTCTTGGGATGCTGCTAGAGGTTGCCGGTCGGATCCTTGATGCGCGCATCGCTTATCAACAGGCCCTGAAACTGGACCCTACACTCGTAGAAGCAAGACAATCCCTCGACGCCATCGAGCCAGGAAACCGCTAGCTCGGTGCTTCCCGATGAAGTTCTGCTCAGGCGGAGTTACTATAGAATGCAGGTTCGTTCGGTGGAAAGAACACCGACCCCTCGTTGAGCAAAGGAATCGTGACCAGCTTCTACGTAGAGAATTTTGGCTGTCGCGCCACGCAGGCCGACGGCGCTGCGATTGAGCGCCAGTTCGAAGAGCGCGGCCTGGTACGAGCCGCTGCGCCTGCCCGGTCGGAAATCGTGGTCTTGAACACATGCACTGTCACCGCTTCGGCTGATCAGGATGCACGGGCCGCGATCCGCCGTATCCGTCGGGAAAACCCAGGCTGCCAAATTGTTGTCACGGGTTGCTACGCCCAGCGCGCGAGCGAGGAGGTTGCATCTCTTCCGGGGGTTACTTGCGTTGTCGGCAATTCCCACAAACATCGGTTGGCGGAAATTGTGGTTGCTTCTAGCGGGCGCGACGAGCGCGAAAGGATAACTTCACAGGCTGGCTTCGTGTCTCTGTCGAGCCTGATGCCTGAAGCCCGAAGCGAGATCTTCGTCTCCGATATTTTCGCTCACACCGAATTGCTTGCTGCGCCGGTTTTCGACGGTGCGGGGATTGGAACGAGTAACGATCGCACTCGTCCCAACCTGAAAGTGCAGGATGGCTGCGACAACCGCTGCTCTTTTTGTGTGATTCCCCACGTGCGCGGGCAGAGCCGTTCGTTGCCGTTAAGCCAAATCGTCAGTGAAGTAAACGCGCTGGTCAGCGCCGGCTATCGCGAGGTCGTGATTTCTGGAATCAATTTGGGCCGATGGGGACGCGATCTCGCCACGCCCCTGCGATTCGAAAACATGATTCGTGAGATTCTGGATCGAACCAGTCTGGAGAAGCTGCGCATCTCGTCGGTCGAGCCGATGGACTGGAGCGATGAACTGATTGACTTGATGGCCAATTCTCCGCGCATTGCCAAGCACGCTCATGTGCCCATGCAATCGGGCAGCGACCGCGTGCTGCGCGCTATGCACCGCAAGTATCGCCCCTGGCATTATCGAGAGAAACTCCAAAAAATTCGCGCGGCTATGCCTACAGCGGCTGTCGGCGCGGACGTGATGGTGGGATTTCCCGGGGAGGGTGAAACTGATTTCGAAGAAACCCGGCTACTGATCGAAGAGCTGCCTTTCACTTACTTGCACGTGTTCACTTATTCCTCGCGTCCGGGGACGCCGGCAGCACTCATGCGCGATCAAGTCCCGGTGCAAGTTGCTCGTGAACGCAATTGCATTCTGCGCGAACTAGCCGCGCGGAAGAAACTGTCGTTCATGCAGTCGTTTGTAGGAAAGACCGTGGAAGCGATCACCTTGAATGTGTGCGACGGCAAGTCCACCGAAACGCTGACTGATAACTATCTAAAGTTGCTCCTGCAGGGACAGCACCAACCGAACCAGTGGATGAAATCGCGGGTCGAGCAAGTCGCCGATAGCACGTTGATCGCGACCCTCGCGGCTGCATAATTTGTTGAGCGGTCATCCCGATGCCTACCCGTCTGGCAGATCGTAGCAATCCAGTTCTGGCATGGGGAAGTCTTTACGATTGTCGGTCATTAGCGTGCATCGTTGTTCCATCGCAATGGCCGCGACGATGGTGTCCGCAAGAGTGAGAGTACGTCCCTTTCTTGCGTATTTGTATTTGAGACCTCCGGCTAACCGTCCCGCGGATGCAGTCAGTGCGTGGCAATCAAGGAGGCCAAGGAACTCCTCGGTTCGCGCCTCCTCGTCTGGACGCATGCCCGCATACAGTTCGGCGATATTCAAAGCTGTAGTGGCAAAGCTGTGCCCGCGACGAGCGAGTTCGGCGAGCAGTTCGCGCCGTCCGCGACGCAACCGCAGTACGTCGATAAGTACCGATGTATCGAGCAAGAAGTGCATCAATCAGTGCATCAGGTCGCACGTTGCGACCGCCCGGGCTTCTTGGCTTTGCGCTGTGCTGTCCTACGGCCTTCACTCTCAGTTCTCAGTTTCCGCACCCAGGAGGCCGCGCCACCCGCCAGTTCAGGATGATCTTTCGTCTTCCATGCGGAGTCCTTACTGTCCAGAAAATGCAGGAGCTTTTGCCGGCGAACTTCCTCGCGCGCCGTTTCGACCAGGAACGAGCTGCGTCCTCGAGGACCAACCAAGGCGTCGATCTCCCGGAGCAAGTCTTCGGGCAACAGCACGTGGGCGCGTTTGGTGTTCATGTGTGCTTAACCAGTGTGCCTACTCTATGTGCCTTTGTCAACCCACGCTTCGCTGCGCCTATAACACCAGCCTTAGAACTCAGTGAATCACGGACCCCTAGGTCGACCGGAAGAACCAGGTCATTCCCCAAGAATAGAAGGCGATGATGATGAGAATGTTAACGGGCATGCCGAAAACAATGTAGAGCACCGGCATAAACAAAATTGTTTTTTGCAGAAACAGAGCTTGCATAAGAATCTGCAGAGGGAGGAACAACGCCAAGTGAGTCATTGTGATCGCTGTGAGGAAGGCCTTTTTCAGCAAACCGAAATCGAATATGTAATACGTCAGACCGAATAAAAGGGGAACGGTAGAAATCAACGCGATTCCAGCGGTCACCAACCCTTCCATATAGCTGTCGGGGGTGTGAGGAAAACGGGCAGGCAGAAGCGCGAAATATATAAGAGCTGTGCCAGGAACGACCAAAATCCCGCGCAGAAGGTACATGACGGGGATCAACTTGGCGGACAGAAGAAAGCTCGCGGCAAACAGTGCCACCGTGGCGGCAAAGGTTAACCACCAGGTCTGCGCGCTCGGCAGCATCGGCTCCATGCGTAGGTAGGGAATGTCGAAGCGGATGAAAGGCGTTAGATGATGCTCGGCAAGCCCGAGATCAGCACGCAGGGGCAAGACCCCGATCCCCAACGCTAAAACTCGCTTCCATACCTGGCAGACTCTTGGCAGAAACACAAGCCAGATCGATGTGAAGAATAGAAAGAGAAAAATGGCGGTAACCAGATTCATGGGGCCGAGACGGAAGTGAGCCAGCGCTCGGTGCATAGGAATGACACCGCCGCGATGTCCGCGGGTGGGTGCGGGATTCGCCGCCTTCGAGACTTTAACTCGGCGGGCGGATTTCTGGGGCAGCTCAAAACTCGCGGAAGAATCCAAAGCTGGACCCACCTCTTCCGTAGTAAGGGCTGTGATAGTAGTCCCCCACCAGATTTATGCCCCAGCTCTCACCGACCCACCGCCGCCAGGTTACAGTTACCGTCTGACTCTGAAAATCGTTGAGACTCACGGTCGGCCCGACCAGTTGATATGCCTCAACGCCGAAACCCGCGCGCAGCGTAAGGTACTGTCGCTGGTTCCGTCCATGGGTTACGGCGACGAAGCCAGCCGGCGAGAACACCGATCCCGGGTTGCTGACGTTAAAACGAATTCCTTCTTCCAGAATCCAAGGGGTTGTGAAGTAGTACGTCGTGCCGACAAAAAAACTATGATCGCGATGGACGTCCTTCGCGGCGTAATAGCCGAAGCCGAGGGTCGTGATCAGTTGCTTGTGAGCCATCCATTTCTTGTTGATGAATCCATCGCCGCGGAAGCGGGGCCAGAAAAAGCCTCCCACGCTCGAACCAACCGTGAGTGAACCGTACCAGTCTGGATTGAAATTATAAGTATCGCCGGCGGCGAAGTACACGCCACCGTCGCCGAATTCGTGTTGACCGTTGACCTCGGCGTTCCAGATATTTTTTCCCTGCGTAACCACGCCACGAGCGTATCCGCCTGCCCAGTAGCCGAAGCCGTTAGTCAGAGTCAGATAGTCGCCGCCAGCTTCAATGAAGTTGGTCAGTTGCTTCGGTCCGGTTTGCGGAGGGATATCACTGGCCGGCTGTTGGGGTGAATCCTGCTGATCGCTCGATGAGGCCGGACTGATCAAAGCGGAGTTAAGCGAAGCGGGGTTGACGGAAGCGGTGCCGGAAGCCCCACCCTCCTGAGCGCTGGCCCCCGAAACCATGGCAACACTCAAGAACAGGAGCGTGGCTGCGAATCGACGCAGTCGATGGTGAATGGTCGTCATTTCGATAGAACCTCGGATTCAAAGCGAAGATCTTTTCCTTCGCCGGCAATGACCATCCACGCGTCGTTATCGCGAACCACCTTGGCCGAGCCCTCCACAATCTTCGGTTGAGCGAAACTGCTGGCGGGAATTCTCCACGTCTGGTGGTCCAGGTTCTGGGGATGACTTGCTTCGAATGTAATCAGGCCACTGCTGTCCGAGACTTTCCATTTCACTTGTTTGCGGGAATTCAAAAAGTCGGCGAGTTCCGTCATCGTATACCAGCGAAACCGTCCGTCAGCTTTCAGCCGGCCGGTTTGCTCCATCCACCGATCGACCAAATCGTGGTATTGCAGAATTCCGGGAGGATGGAAATAGACCAGCCTTACCAATTGGTGCCCGGCTGCAAAGTCTGTGATCGCCGCCAACCAGCGGTCGATTTCAGAGTTGGAATATCCCTCGGTGCTCATTTCCTCGAAGCCCGCAGCCCGATCCAGGTGAGAGATTGGAAACGCCCATACATTGCGTGCCTCGCGCTCGCCATTGCGATAGCCTTGCGTCGGACCCATTCCGGTATCTCCAGTGAAGTAATAGGCGACGAAGCCATGAGCCTCCAACCAATGCGTGACCCACGCGGGCTGGTTGCCATTCGGAGCGGAATATTCTTTTACTGGTTTCCCCGCGGCCCGCTCCAAAGAATTCTGGTTTAGCGCGAGAAACTGCTCCAGGTCTTTCGGATTGTCGGTATCGACGTGGGCAGAAAAGTAGTCATGAATCCAGCCGCCGTGGCTGCCGACGTCATAACCCTGGTGCACGAATTGGCGGATCAGGTTCTGGCTGACAGGATTGTGGTCAACATCGAAGCCTTTTCTGTCGCCAAATGTTCCGGCATCGGGTCCGGCGGTGATGTGAATTGAGTACGGCCCCTGTTGCAGCAGAGTCCACGAACTCATTTCCTGCAGTGGCTTGATGGCGGCGTTCGAGTCAATGTGCCAGTTCAACACGAGCCCACCGACTCCATCCGGTACCGGCATTAAGTAAGGCAACGACAAGGCATGGCTGGCGAAATACCTGAGAAAAGCGTGCAGCAACAATCCGTCGGTGCTGGCTTTCAAATATCCAAGCGGCAGATTCACGAACAGGACAGAACCCTTTTCATAGGCCTGTTGACCAGCGATGAGTCCGTTGCCGGAGTGGAACAAAACCTTACCGCCATAGTTGCCGGAAGTGATGAAGCTGGGATATTGCAGATCCCCATATTTGTAGCGCCTGAGCTCGACCTCGAAGTTTCCGCCGGGGCCAATTGGTGGGCCACTCTTTGAGGCGGGGAGGCCGCTTTCCGCATGGAAGGGGTAGTACTTTCCCGGAGGTATTTCCATTTGGCCAACTACGGCATCGGTGGTGCTGACCTTGCCCCATTGGATGGTCTTATCGCCAAGCTTGTCGTAAAGAGCGTAATCGACACCCGCCAGGTCTGACAGCCGGGAACGTCCCGCCGCGTAAGCGCCACTCAGAGAGAACGTGCCGGCATCGTAGACCAGCATGAGTTTCCCGCCATCGGCTACGAAGCGATGGAGAGTAGCGATGAAAACATCACTCGCCTGTTGGTGAATGGAGTCCGGCAGAATCACTCCTGCACACTTCGACTCGCCCCATAGAGGACGGAGAAACTCGGAGTCATGAACCGGAATCACATGAAGTCCTTCTTCACTTCCGGCATCAAGCCACATCGTGACTTTGGGATTGGAGAAACTGGTGCCGTCGGGAACAAGCAGGAGCAGGCGGTCGGCCGTGGATCGGGAACCGTCGTGAGTTGCCCACGACCATGCGATCAGAGCCCCGAGAACCAGACAACTGGTCGCCAAAATGATTCGTGTGCGCGTCATTGGGTAGCCACCACCTGCCCATAATCGCGCGCCCACAGCGTGCCAAACACTGCGACACCCTCTTCGATTTCAATCTTTGGCGCACTGACCGTCGTAGGATGTTCCAAGGTGCCGCATCGGGATCCCCTTGCGATAGCTAGTTCGCGTTCGGCAATCACCGGCCCGTGAATCGCGCAGTGCGGGCCGATGCGCATTTTTTGTGCGCTGATCAGGCTTCCTTCCACCGCGACTCCGGCCGCGATGACTGCATCTTCAACGCTCTTCACGCTGCCGCAAATTCTCGCACCCGAGTGAATGTGCAACTTGCCTCTGATCAGGATGTCGCCAACGATGACCTGACCGGCCTGAACCTCGAAGTCGCCGTCGTGCAGGAAACGCGGAGGCCTGCCGGAGTTCGCGAGGCTGTGAAGCTGCGGAAGGGATGCACCCGGGTTGGCGGCGACAGACCCAATTTCAATTCGGGGAGCGTTCAGCCTTCGAAAGTTGCAGTCGTTTTGCAGACGTATGAGCGAATCCGAAGATATACGCCCATCCAGCCCGCAGCCGGCGTCCGCAGTGAACTCTCCCACAGCATGAACCCAGCGCAGCACGCGACTTGAAGCGCCCAGGTGAACATTTTTCTCTCCCAGAATCGCGCGAAAGTTGTTCTTGATGCCACCAATGAATTGGCCGCCAGCGTATATGTCTTTCGAGAATCTGGCTTCCGCAGGCAAGATAAGGTCAACGTCGGATCCCATTACCAGGTGGGTTGTGTCGCGCTGCTGCAGCGCCAGTACCAGCGGCTCGTCGACGCGGCCGAGCACCACATATTCCTCGCCGTCGGGAAGCGCGCCGGTTGCCGTAGTCCCAGCCACCACGCAGCCTTGCATAATGGGTTCGAGTCCATTCATGTAGGCTCGAAAGCTGTCGGAAAAATAGCGGATTTCTCCGGCATTTTGCTGCACTACGCTGAGCGGCAGTGCGTCCGACTTGCGGCGCAATTCCACCAGCGCGGGAATAAGAGGCAGCACGAACATCAGGCCCACCGTACAAACCAGGACGGCCACTGCGAGGTACGGATTCACAAGACCTTCCGAAAGCGCTCGGTTTTGTCCCAGTGGAATTCAGCGCCAGTCACGAAGTCGCTCATCTGAACTGCCGCCGCGCGCGAGACCGAGAAAATACTCACGCCGAATCCCAGAATCAGGAATGGGAGCAGACAAATTCGTTTGCGCGTCCCATCCAGCCGAGCTGCCGCGGCTATCTCGAAAAAGGCCGCAAGATTGCCAATGGCCGCATAAGCCGTCAGAGAAAGCAGGGCGATGACTCCATGCAGCGGCGCCACCCCCTGGTAGAACACCCCCAGCGCCAGCCCCCATCCCAACAGCGTGATCGGCGCCATGGCATACACTCCCAGCAGCAAGGTCCCATCAATCCGCTCCCGCAAGGTGGCGCGATGCTTGCCCACGAGCAGATGCAGGCCGTAGGTGACCATGGCTTGGTTATGGCCCTTAGCCCAACGCATGATCTGCTTGATGCGAACCGGCCAAACTTCAGGAACTTCCTCGTAACACTCCGAGCGATTCTGATACACGGTCTTCCAGCCATTCAGCAACAGGCGATAAGTCAGGTCGGTGTCTTCGGTCAGCGAATTCTCATTCCAGCCGCCAATTTCCCGCAGGGCGCTCAACCGGACTCCCGCCACCGTGCCGCCGTGTTGAGGTACGAGGCGGAGGTTCATCCGCGCCTGCTGATCGACCTGATAACCACCCGACCGCTCCAGATCCAACAAACGCGTGAGCAAATTCGTGCCCGCATTCATCGGCACCACTCGGCCCATTACGCCGCCAACTTCGATATCAAAAAACGGCGCAACCAGTTGCTTGATCAATCCCGCTCCCGGAATGTAATCTGCATCGAAAATCAGGATGACCTCGGTCGTCACATTTTCCATGGCATCTTTCAACGCGGCGGCTTTTCCGCCTTTGCCTCCGACGCGATGAAACGGCTGTATCCGTCCGGGAAACTGCTCCACAAACTTGTCAATAATCTCGCGAGTAAGATCCGTCGAACGGTCGTTCACCGGGATCACCAGCATTTTGTCCACGGGATATTTCACCGTCATCAAGGCTTCGAGAATATTCGCGATGACTTTCTCTTCGTTGTGGGCCGCCACCAGCACGGTGACCGGCGGCCAGTCGGCGGTGTCAATGTCGATGTAAGGATGGCGCTGGAAACCGAAGAGGCGATTCAGCGTGAAACAGTAGTGGCGGCCGGTGTAGAGGCAAATAACGAAAACAATAATGTAGAGAACATAGATCATGGCGCGCAACCACTGCCCGGATGCGGTTTTCTCCGGGTCACTCCTTACCTGCTGCGGCCTTGCGCGCATTCTCTTCGGCGTCGCTCTTGCGACGGCGTGGCTGCGGACGTGGCGCCAGCTTAAATTGCTTGTCAGCCTCTAACAGGGGCGTCTTCTTCGCATGCCAGCGGGCGACCGCCTCCACGATCCTTTCCGAACTGTGACCGTCTCCGTAAGGATTCTCTCCCTCGGACATGTCCTGATAGGCTTCCGCATCGTTGAGCAGGCGGCTGGTCTCATTAACGATGGCCTCGTGCGACATGCCAATGATCTTGGCCATGCCAAACTGCGAAGCTTCGGGACGCTCCGTGAGCTTGCGCAGCACCAGCACCGGCTTTCCGAACGTGGGTGCTTCTTCCTGAATTCCCCCGGAATCCGTCAGCACCAGAAAACAACGCCGCAGCAGGCTGACGAACGTGATGTAGTCAAGCGGTTCCGTCAAGTGGATTCTGTCCGTGTTCTGCAGGAGCGCATTCACCGTAGCCCGCACATTGGGATTCAGGTGCACGGGATAGACGACACGAATGTCAGGATGCTGCTTGACCAGATCTTTCAGCGCCAGGCACATGTTCTCCTGATCCGTGCCCAGGGATTCACGCCGGTGAGAAGTCACCAGCACCAATCGGGAATTGTCGTCGGGAATGCCGGCCAGCGGCGTGTTCTCCCACGAATGCGGCAGCACGCTGAGGGCGCGTAGAGTGTCGATGACGGTGTTGCCCGTAACCACGATCTTCTCGTCGGGTACGCCCTCGGCCAGCAGGTTGTCCCGCGACAACGCGGTAGGAGCAAAGTGAATCTCGGTCAGAACCGAAGCCAGCCGGCGATTGGCTTCTTCCGGAAACGGATTGTATAAGTCATGGCTCCGCAGGCCCGCCTCGATGTGACCCACCGCAATCTTGCAGTAGTACGCCGCCAGGGCGGAGGCAAACGCCGTGGTCGTGTCGCCTTGCACCAGCACCATGTTGGGCTCAAAGCGATGGCACGCATTCTCCACCGTATCCAACACTCGCGCGGTCAGGGAATTCAGCGTCTGATTCGGACGCATGACGTCGAGATCGAAATCAGGCTTGATCTTGAAAAACTGCAGGGCATGGTCGAGCATCGTGCGATGTTGACCGGTGTGAACTACGGCGGTTTCGAACTCTTGCGAACGCTGGCGTAATGCATGAATCACCAGCGCTAATTTGATTGCTTCCGGCCTCGTGCCGAGGACCGCGATGATCCGACACTTCATGAGGATCGCCCTGCCGCTGTTTCTAACCTAAATTCACTATCCAAGCCGTGGAAGATAGTTCCGGCACGGACACGTGGACAAGATTGGTATGTTCCGATGAACTTTCATTTTGTATTGCCGGCGCAGGTTCGCGAAAGATTACGAAGGTCACGAAGTCTCGCTCAGACCAAGCCCCTGTCATCCCGG
>JABDBE010000055.1 GCA_013288805.1 Acidobacteriota bacterium | reverse complement strand
AGCGGGTTCGGAGGTAACTGCCGGATGACCTGTTTCCCCGCTCACTTATAAAGGCGACATTTCGAAACAGATTCCCTCACCCTCACGTCATTTATTTCTTTTATTTCTGATCAAGCCTCTCCGGTAAACCCCGGCAGAGCCAGCGGCAATCAACCCGCCTGGCAGGCGCCAGCTCCGGGAATGATTGGCTAATTGAATGATTGGCCAACTAATGATCGGCGAGCTGCGGAGCAGATTGCTGAGTTTGCTGGTTCCATCGCAGAACGAGGCGGTGAAAAGCGCAAACTCTTTCACGTTGACACGGGTAAAGCGAAATGCCAAAATCGCGCTGGTTCCAGGGTCTTCCTGACGCCTGCCGGGCATCGGCATTTCGGTTTGAAGTCGCAACCTTCGCGCTCCGCAGGAGGCAACTCGTCCGCATGGAATTTAGCTTTCCGAAGAGATCATCCCTCACACTTTTCATTCTCGTTCTAGTCCTCGCCGGCAGCAGGTTAGCGGTAGGACAGTCAGAGAGCGTGGTCTACAGCTTTCAGGGCACTGCGGACGGTGATATTCCGATGGCCGGCTTAATCTCCGACGCGGCCGGCAATTTCTACGGCACGACCAATGGCATCGGCGATCCATGTCACAGCGATTGCGGCACGGCGTTCGAACTGACGCCAACGACCGGCGGAGGCTGGAACGAGATGGTGCTCCACAACTTCATAGGCGGTGGTGATGGTAGAAGTCCTGTCGGCGGCCTCATTTTCGACCAAGCGGGTAATCTGTACGGCACGACGGAGTTCGGCGGCTCGGGTTTTGATGAGGGAACGGTTTTCGAACTATCGCTGCAAGACGGTGTCTGGACAGAGACCATTCTTTATAAGTTCAAGGGCGGAGCCGATGGCGCTCAACCTACCGCCGGCCTGGTTTTCGACAACGCCGGAAATCTTTATGGCACGACCCTTGCCGGTGGACAACCGCAATTTGGCTATCGTGATAACGGCACGGTGTTCCAGCTGAAACCGTCGCAGGGGGGAACCTGGACTGAAACCGTCATCCACACATTCGGGGTGGGCAAGGATGGATTTCAACCCTACGCGGGCCTGACGATTGACCAGGCAGGCAATCTATACGGGACTACGCTTGCGGGCGGGGGAGGGAGTTGCCAATATTTCGGCACGCCCGGTTGTGGTGCGGTCTTCGAGTTGGAGCCGCCTGCCAAACGGGGCGGCGCCTGGACCGAGAAGGTGCTCTACCGGTTCAAAGGCGGCACCAGTGACGGCCAGGCTCCCGACGCCGCATTGATCTTTGACCCCAAAGGCAATCTCGACGGAGTGACGCAGGACGGCGGGATCTGCAGCGTTTCTGGCTTTTGTGGCACAGTCTTCCAATTGACGCCCGGTGCTGCCGGCGCTTGGACAGAGAGCGTGCTTTACAGCTTCACGGGTGGGAGTGACGGAGGTTTTCCTCGCGGCAGCCTGATTCTCGATGGGGCCGGCGATCTCTACGGTACGACCGAATTCGGCGGCACCGGCGGCATTTGTCGAGACAACAACAGCTGTGGCACGGTTTTTGAGCTGAAGCCCTCGAAGAGCGGTCCCTGGAGTGAGACCGTCCTGTATAACTTCACGAAGGGTCGCGACGGATACTGGCCTGTGGCTGGCTTAATCCGCGGAAAATTCGACGCGCTCTTTGGCACGACCGTTCTAGGCGGAAAGGGAATGTGCAAGAGCGGCACTAAGATTATAGGGTGTGGTACCGTATTCAAAATCCATCCCTGATCTCCGAAACCATAAACTCCATACTTTCATTTCAGAAATCGTTTGCTCTTAAGCAAATGGAGGCAGGCTGCAAATCCGAGCAGCTTGCCTCCAAACGTTCTAAATCATCTCTCTAACATCGCCTTACTGCAATTTCCCAGTGCGTCCAGCTTTGTTGCCGCTGGCAGCGCAGTAATCCTGGTCGCCCTGAATGGTCAGGACGGCCCCGCCGACATCGCCGCCGGCTTCGGTAAAGGTGCATGCTCCTCCAGAACCGTTTGCCGCGGTTACGCCCGACTGTTTAAAGTGCGAGCGCAGTACGCCCATCGCGTTGAGGGGAAGGAAGTCCGGGTAGATGTTCACGACTTGAGTCTGCGCGGTGGAGATCAGAGCACTAACCCCGGTTGGGATTGGGGCGTGAGCGACCACACGCAGAATGTTCCAAATGGGATAGCTTCCCGATGCCACATTCGCAAAGCTGACGATGCCAGGGCACGGAGCCGTGCAGGTGGGAAACGTTCCGTCGATGTAATTCAGGTTGATGGGGTCAACCCCATCCACTGCCAGGTATCGGACGTTCGGCGACTGGCCCGCGAAATTACCGACGCTCCAGAAACCATAGCCGATAGAGTCGCCGGTAGCTGCAGATTCAATTTCAGAGAGTTCTTCGCCGTTGCCGATTGCTCTCCAGCGGAACCCTCCGCCATTGGACAGGTTCAGCGGATTACCGCAAGGCGCTCCGGGGCAGGTTGTGCCCTGACCTGTTGCCGGATTCACTCCCAGTTCCTGGGTCGAACTGGTCTCCAGGTTCCGCGGAATGTTGAACTCCATCGTGGTGAAAGTTCCAGAGAGAGGCTCGCGGGTAATGACATTGAGCGGCACCGTAGCCTGCCCTGGGACCGACGTGAGGTCTTTGGTGTAAGCGTAGGCGCCGTTCAAAGCGAAGGTGAGATCGCGACGATTGACACTGAAGAATGATGTCGAGTCGCCAAAATGCCCGGAATTCTGGGCGCTCCCTTGTTGCGCGTTGACGGCGACGATTACGACTTGAGCTCCGACATCGACCGTCTTGTGCGCGGGAATCGCCTGGCCAGTGATCGGGTCAGTTCCGCTCAGCGCATAAATAGCGGGCGTCGACGATTTGCTGCTGAAATGGCTCAGGATTGCACTTCCGACTGGGCCTGGCCCATATCCGAGGCCGTCATAGTTGGTAGTGTTTAACGCAGTCAAAACACGGGTTTCTTCGAATAAAGCGTCTTCTGGACGAATGTCCGAGGGCGCTGCGTTGAAGGCCTGGCCTTCGAGAACGTTGATCACGGCCTGGGGAATCGCGGTGTCGGTCAAGGTGGGAATCAGGTTGTCTCCCGCTGTGCCCGCAGGAAACAGAATATTGAAGGTGGAGGCCGGTTCGGCGAAGAACAACTGTTGCCCGATAATGCTGTCCACCGCAATGTAGCTGCAGACGATTGTCGGATTGGAAGAGTTATTCCACACGATCCAGACGTTCCCGGTCTCCAGAAGGCCGGTGCCCCGGTTGTCCACGCCTTGGGCGCCGTTTTTCTTCGTCCAGATATTCTGTCCGCAGATCCCTCCGCCTTCCGCCGGCCCTGCCGCCAAGGCGAACGAATTGAACGCACCGCTCGAGCCTGCGGCATTAAAGTAAGGTTTGACTGCTGCAAAGCAGTTCGCTCCGATGAGCATGATCAAGGCTAGCGACGTCGCCGCTAGCAGTTTCGTGGCTCTCTTCGTCATTTCAGTAGTCCCCTTCGGCGCGGGAGCTCAATCGAAATGTCTTCCCTAGCGCGGCCTCAAGGTTGCCCTCGGGCTGTTACACGCCGATGACCTGCGCATGAATGTTAGGTTAAAATTTGGCTACCAAGGCATAAACAGGAAGGACAAAGCCCTTAGAAATTCGTGGTGAGACGGAGATTGTAACTGCGCGGGGGAGCAATGGCGTTGCCGGAAAACAGGCCGGCGAAATCGATCACATTCAGCCGGTTGTTGATGTTCTGAACGTCGGCTTGCAACCGCATGGCCAGCTTATCCTTCTTCCACAGATCAGCTCCGGCAGAAGCATCAATCGAGAGGGAAGGCTTCACCCGACCCACATCGAAATTCACTCGATTCACGATTGCCTGTCCGTACTGCGCGACTGCCTGTTCTTCCGTTCCATCGAATTCCACCGGCAGGCCACTGCCGTACTCAGCGCCCAGTGCCACCCACAACCGCTCGACAATCTGATAGCGAAAGCGAGTTCGCACGGTATTGCGCTGGTCCTGGCTAACCCAAAAGCGTCCATTGGTCTGGCTGAGGGCGTTGGTGGCGTCGGTCCCGAGAAATAACCCGCCCGTCACTGGAAGATACGCAGAACCGACCATGTAGGAGTAGCTGACAAATCCCGACAGACGGCGCCAACGCGGAATATCGACTTTTCCTTCGGCTCCGTAAATGTTCGATTTGCGAAAGGCGATTGGGAAGCTGACGGCAGTGTCGAGCAACTGATCATCATCGGCGTAATTGTTTACGCGCCGGTCGAAGTAATTGACGTCCAGCCTGAGTTTTTGAAAAAAGCCCTTAGTGAATCCGACCTCGTAGTAATTCCCGTGCGAAGGTTCCACGGGCAAACGCAGAACTTCGGGATTCAAGGAGACGATTTCGGGGGAACTCGATAGCAAGATGTTTTCGAAGTCCGGAGTTTGAAAAACTCGATCGTAGGATGCGTGCAGCACCAGATCAGCCGAACGAAAATAGCGCGCGAGTCCTAGGCGCGGACTCACCGCGTTCTGGTTCACCAACAGTTGATAGTGATCCCAGCGAAGACCCGCGCTGACGGTCCAGTTGCCAAGGCGAATCAAGTCCTGCACAAAAGCGGATTGCTCGAGACTCGGACGATTCTCGGCGAAGTTATAGATGGGTGGCGTGCCGGGATCGAATTGAGTGAAGTCGGTGATCACATCGCTGAAGTGCTCGCGAAGGAATGTGGAGTCTGATTCGACACCAACTTTCCATTCCTGATTGCTGTGATGGATCGAAATCGTGCCTTTGAAATATCCCTCTCGAAAGCCGTTCTGCTGGAAGACAATGATGGGCGTGGAGAACGGGTTTGACGAAAGACCTTCGGAGTCGTCCCTGACCATGCCGTGGACATCTGCTACAACGTTCGGCGAAAACAAATGCTGATAAGACACGATTCCCATCGTCTCGTAATTGTTCTTATCCTGCCGCTGACCCGCTGCCTGCTGAACTAGCTCGTTGGGCACGAGAAAACGGGAGAATTCATGGCGGACCGACAGACTCAATCGGTCGTGATTGGTGAAATCTCGCTCGTAGCTGGCACCGAAATCGCCTGTCGTACCGTTGTTGGTATAGTTCTGCACGACCGGAGGGTTCAAGTAGCGCTCGGTCATCGCGCCTTCGGCGTTGAACCCGAGCGTATTCTTTCCCCAGCCATACTGAGTAAGCAGATAGCCGTCGGCTGTGTCGAAGCTGCCGCCCGCCAATACGGCTTCTCCGTGGAGGCCTGCCCCAAAATCCTTGGCAGTCACCATTTCGACCACGCCGCCCATTTTTCGTCCGTACTCGGCCGGGATACCGGCGGTGTAAATGCTCATCGATTGGACGTCATCGGCTTCAATCTCAGGGCCAAAACTCGGCGAGCGGTTGTCGGTGAGTGGAATCCCGTCGACCACCAGTTGAGTCTGATATTCCGAGCCACGTGGGTGCAAAACGGCATTGCCTTCGTAGAGCCATCCGGGCTGGGAGTTGACCAGGTCCTGCAGCGAGCGGCCGGGAAGTGAAGTCACCCGGTCCGCGATCGTATCCTTGCCAATTTGATTGATCGCGCCGGAGCTATGGGGATCGATCAGCGTAACCGCATCGTTGACCGTAACGGAGGTGCTCATAGGCGCAATTCTCAGAGTTACGTGATATTCGGCGGGAACCGCAGATCGGATTTCGATGGAATCGGAGAAGAGCGCGAATCCTTCGCGCTGCACTTCGAGGCGATACACTCCGAAGGGAAGTAGCTTTGCCGTGAGGTTTCCGGTTTCGTCCGTAACCAGAGTCTTGCGGACCTGATTTCCCTCACTCACCAATTGCACTGAACTCTTTACGCCGAGCCCGGTTGGATCGGTCACCTTGAGCCGCAATTCTCCGCTGTTGCTTTGCGCGCAAAGCGAGACAGCCCAAAGGATGAGGATTAGACCGCTCTTTTTCGTCAACGCCCTATTCTAGGCGATTCCCAGCCTGCCTTGAATCAAACTATGGTACCGTGCGCCCGCAGAGGCAAGACTTGTCGCGGATTTGGTTAGTGCGTCGCTTAGTTCGCGGAGATGGCGGTCTTCGGTGAGATAACTGATTACCATCATTCGCAGGACGCTGTGTCCGTTCACTCTGGTTTCTGAAATCCAGCGGTGCCCGTCGCGCGTGACTTCATCCACGATACTGTTATGTACTTCCTCCAGTTGTTGCGCGCTCAAGCTTGGCGCCTTGAACCGGAAGGCCACAATGGGCAGAATTTGGGGAGCAGCCAACTCGAAATGTTCAGAGGATGTCACCCAAGACGCAAAACTCCGTGCCAGTTTGAGCTGACGATCGATGTGTTCCTCGTAAGCCTTTCTGCCGTGGACCCGCAGTGTGAGCCAAAGCTTGAGCGAGTTCATGCGTCGCGTCCATTGCGTGCTGATGCGCGAATTGTCGATGCCTTTGGACTCGGCCGCTTTTGGCATGTATGGAGCCGCGACGGCAAAAGCGCGCTCCAGCATTTCGGGATGGCAAGTCAGAATTACGCCGGCGGCGAGTGGCATCGCCAGCCACTTGTGGGGATCGATTGTGATTGAATCGGCTTGTTCGATGCCGCGCAGCAGGTTTCGGTGCTGATCGGAAAAAATCGCTGATCCGCCGTAGGCGCCGTCGACGTGCAACCACAAATCGCGGCGTTGGCATATCTCTGCGATCGCCACGAGATCGTCTACCGCACCGCTGTTCGTGGTTCCGGTTGTAGCGACCACGCAGAAGGGCTTACTTCCGGATGCGAGGTAGGCCTCGATTGTCCGCTCCAGGATTTGCGGATCGAGTTGTATATTCTTGTTCACTTCGATCCGCCGCAGGGCTTTTCGTCCAAGTCCGAGCAGGCCCGCCGATTTGTCTACTGAGTGGTGAGCCTCGTCGGAGGCGTAGAGCACAGGTCGCGCACCAATCGAAGCCACACCATCCTCGATCGAGTTAGGAAACTTCGCCGCTAAAGCCAGCGCCAATCCGCTGAAATTGGCTTCGTTGCCGCCGGTGGTAAACGTCCCGTTGAATTCACCGGGCCAGCCCACTCGTTCCCCAATCCAGCGGATGGTTTCGTGTTCGATCCTCGATGCCAACTGCGAGCGCTTAACGGTTGCGAGTTGCGGATTGAGCGCGGCTACCAGTGCCTCAGCCATAACGCCGATGTAAGTGGGCGTCGGATTCATCAGCCCGAAATAGTTTGCGCTGGGAACATGAAAGCCCTTGTCGACCATTTCGCGGAAAACTTCGTCGAGTACTTTGTCGGCACCTTCTCCAATCTCGGGCAGGGGGTTGTTGAGTGCGGCAAACGTTCGTTTTTCAATCGGAAGCTGCACTGGGCGTTCGGGTAGGGAAGCGAAGAAGCTGTCGATCTGATCGATGAGATGGTACCCGAGACGGCGGCGGGTGGCGGAATCCAGGTCGAAGCGCATGGCAATTTGATTCTAGTGGTTAGGGCAAAGATGCGGTCTATCCGAATCTTGCGTTTAAACGACACTGGCTCACGAAACACGGCGGCCCTGTCATTCTAAACAACGCGAAAAATCCGTAGATTTGCTGCGGGACGAGGGCTATTCCTTGACATCCTCGGGGCTTGCTACTTTTTCGGGCCGCAGCAGGGGGAACAGAATCACGTCGCGGATCGTGTGGGAATCGGTCAAGAGCATGGCCAGGCGATCCACGCCAACGCCACAGCCCCCGGCCGGCGGCATACCGTAGGACAACGCCCGAATGTAGTCTTCGTCCATCTGGTGAGCTTCTTCGTCGCCGCGCTCGCGCTCTTTGAGTTGCTGTTCGAAGCGGCGGCGCTGATCCTCGGGATCATTGAGTTCGCTGAAGCCATTGGCAATTTCCATTTGCCCAGCATAGATTTCCCAGCGCTCGGTCCAGTCGGGTTCGTCGGCTTTCTGTTTGGAGAGTGGCGAGATTGCGGTAGGGAACTCGTAGATGATTGTCGGTTGCGTGAGATGCTCTTCGGCGGCAGCCTCGAAAAGAGCTGCAATAGTTTTTCCGACAGGTTCATTGGGATCATACGCAACGTGCGCGTGTGCCGTGTTGAACCGGCTCACCATCGTTTTCACCGAATCTTGAGAGTTAAAGTCCTGCATCGTCGGCTTCGGCCCCGCGGTTTCCGGCCAGTAATGAATGATCGCTTCCCGCATGGTCATGCGGCGCCAATTCGATCCGGCCCAGTCGATCTCGTGCTCGCCCCACTTCGTTTTCGTTCCTCCGATGACGTCGATGGCGGCCTGCTCGATTAACTGCTGCGTGAGATCCATGATCCCGCGATAGTCGGTATAGGCCTGGTAAAACTCGAGCATAGTGAACTCGGGATTCCAGCGCCATCCCAGACCTTCGTTGCGGAAGTTGCGATTGATTTCGTAGACGCGGTCGAAGCCGCCGACGGTCAGCCGCTTTAGATAAAGCTCTGGAGCGATGCGCAGGTACAGATCCATGTCGAGCGTGTTGTGATGCGTGATAAAGGGCTTCGCGACCGCGCCTCCCGCAATCTGCTGCATCATGGGAGTTTCGACTTCGATGAAGCCATGCGCGTCGAGAAACCGCCGCATGGATTGCACCAGTTTGCTGCGCTTAAGAAAAACTTCGCGCACCTCCGGATTCATAACCAGATCGACATAACGCTGCCGGTATCGCAACTCGACATCGGTCAAGCCATGCCACTTTTCCGGTAGCGGCAGCAGGTCTTTCGATAAGAACGTAATCTCCTCGACGTGAATGCTAAGTTCGCCAGTGCGCGTGCGAAATAAATATCCGCTGACGCCGACGTGGTCTCCAAGGTCGAGCAGTTTGTAAAGTTCGAAACCCTTTTCGCCGACCGCATCTTTCTTGACGTAGATTTGCAGTTTCTGCCCGCCCTGCTGCAGGTGCGCAAACCCAGCTTTGCCCATGAGTCGAATGGCCATGATACGTCCGGCTATTCGCACGTTTACTCGCGATTGATCGAGTTCCTCGGCCGACTTTTGCGAGTATTCGGCAAGAATCGAGGGAATCGTGTGGGTGAATTCATACTTTGTCGGGTAGGCGCGTTGCCCAAGAGCTTCAATCTGCTTCAGCTTTTCCAGGCGCAGCTTGTAAATATTCTCGTCGAGTGCCAATGGGTTCCTTTGATAGGAAAGATAAGAAGATCAATTATAAACAAGGTATGACCAGAGTCCTTGAAGCCCAAGCCTCTCGGGGGTACTATAAAATGCTTTAGCATTTTCAATTAAACCGGGAAGTTGAGGGCCGATGCCACAAAACTATGTTCCCATCTTTATCTTTGTTGCCGTAGTGGGTGTGTTGATCCCGATCACGCTGCTGGCAGCCAAGCTGATTCGGCCCGAGAATCCCAACCGGACGAAATTGATGCCTTACGAATGCGGCATTGATCCCATCGACAGCGCTCGTGGTCGCTACACCGTCCGCTACTACATTATCGCCATCCTGTTCGTGGTCTTCGACGTGGAGACCATCTTTCTGTTTCCGTGGGCGGTGAAGTTCAAGGCGCTCGGAATCTTCGGGCTGTTTGAGATGCTCATCTTCCTCGGTATCCTGATCGTCGGCTACATCTGGATCTGGGGCAAAGGGGCGCTGGAGTGGGTGTAGAGCAGCAATTAGCACTTAGCAGTTAGCATTCAGCCAGGAGAGATTCGTCCGAGCAATGCAAACTACCGACCGCCTATGACTGACACAACTCCCGACGGTGAGACTTTTGTTGCCAGCCGCTGGACGAAAGGGAACCTCCTCTTCCCGATTCGTATCGTGGTGAACCCCCTGCACGTGATCAAAGTAAAGCCGCGCCTTTTCGGCAACAGTGAGGAGAGCATCGCCATTCCGCAGGTCGCGTCAGTACAAATTTCAACCGGAATCATTTGGTCGACGATTCGTATCGACTCATCGGGCGGGACGAACCCGATCACCAGCCGTGGGCACCGCAAAGGCGATGCGCAGCGGATTCGCGACTTGATCGAGTCGTATCAGGCCGCGACTCGACGGACGTGACGCGACGCGCAAGTTGGACTGCACACTCGTCGTTGACACGGTTTCCGCAAGCTGTTAGAAGTTAACGTTCTCCAAACCTGTTCTTGCGCCGGAGGTCTGTGCCTTCGTAGGTATGCCCGAGGAAACCAAATCGTCCGCTCCGCCGCCAAATGGCGAAAAGAAACCGGCCGGTCATATGCCCGCGGCGCCGGCCAAACCTGTTGGTCCAGCCCCGATTCCATGGGATTCTCCAATGATCGCCAAGCTCAAGGGCCAGTATGGCTCCGGCATTTGCGAGGCGAATACATATCTAGGCCAAAACTACATGGTGGTGGATCCTTCTATTGTTTCCGATCTGCTGCAGATTCTGCGCAACCGGGAGCAATTCGATTACTGCGTGGACATCACCGCTGTGCACTATCCGGAGCGGGAAAAACAGTTCGATGTGCTCTGGATTCTCTATTCTTTCTCCAAGAATGAGCGCATTCGCGTCAAAATCATGATCGCGGATGGCGAAAGCGTCCCCAGCGCAGTCTCGGTCTGGGCGACCGCGAACTGGCTGGAGCGCGAAGTTTACGACATGTTTGGGATTCGCTTCGACGGACATCCGGACTTAAAGCGCATTCTGCTGCCCGATGGCTGGAAGGGTTACCCGCTTCGCAAGGACTACGGCATTATTCAACAGGATCAGGAGTGGGTGAAGGCAAACCTGGGAATCGAGAGCGGCCAATAATCATGACCGACCGTACCATGTTTGATCTGAAACCGACTGATCCGAAGCCGGCCGACGACAAGTATCTTTCTCACCTGGAACTCGGGGAGCCGGACAAAACTTTTCTCGACACCAATGAACTTGTTATCAACATGGGACCGCAGCATCCGGCGACCCACGGCGTTCTGCGCGTAATTCTCAAGCTGGATGGCGAGAAGGTTCTGGGCACCGAGTGCGTGATTGGCTACCTCCATCGCGGAGTGGAAAAGATTGCCGAGAACCGCACTTACACGATGTTCAATCCGTACGTCGATCGCATGGATTATGTGGCTGCAGTCTCGAACGGGCTGGGCTACTGTGAGGCGGTGGAAAAACTTCTCAACATTGAAGCGCCGCCTCGGGCGAAATATATTCGCGTGATTCTCACGGAATTGAACCGGCTGGCAAGCCATCAGCTCTGGTTGGGTACGCACGCTCTCGATATTGGCGCTATGACGCCCCTTTTTTATACCTTTCGCGACCGGGAAGAGATTCTTAAGATTTTTGAAAAGTATTGCGGCGCGCGGCTGACCACGCACGCTTTCCGCATTGGCGGCTGCCAGTACGAAACTTACGAGGGCTTTGAGCGCGACGTAGTCAAGTTCCTCGATTTTGTTCCTCCGAAGATCGACGAATACGAGGAATTACTTACTACCAACCGCATCTGGCTGGAGAGGACGAAAAATGTCGGCGTGATATCCCGTGCGGACGCTATCGCCCTCGGCGTCACCGGCCCGGTTTTGCGAGCCAGCGGGGTGAAATGGGATCTCCGGAAAGCGCAACCCTACGCGGCCTACTCCGACTTCGATTTTGAGGTTCCGATCGGCGCAAACGGTGATACTTACGATCGATACACGGTGCGCATGGAAGAGATGCGGCAGTCGCTGCGCATCATCCGACAAGCCGTGGAGAAGATTCCTGAAGGCCCGATTATGGCGAAGGTTCCCAAGGTGATGAAGCCGCCTGTGGGAGAGATTTACCACTCGATCGAGGCGCCCAAAGGCGAGCTGGGTTATTTCATTGTGAGCGATGGATCGACGCAACCCTACCGGGTGCGTATCAGGCCGCCGTCGTTTGTGAACCTGCAGGCGCTGGACATAATGGTACGTGGAGCCCTGGTCGCCGACGTTATCGCCGTAATCGGCACGCTGGACATTGTGCTGGGCGAGGTGGATCGCTGATGCTCGACTACATCACTTCCTATCTCAGCAGCAACACTACGCCGGGACAGGCGGGCAATGTGTTTTGGGCGCTCGTCTACATCATGATCGTCTTTGGCGGAATTTCCGTTGCCGTTATGGCGATGAATTGGCTGGAGCGCAAGGCTCTGGCACATTTTCAGATTCGCCTTGGCCCCATGCGTGTCGGCCCTCACGGCCTGCTGCAGCCCATCGCCGACGCGATCAAGCTGATGACGAAGGAAGACATTATCCCCGCTGAAGCCGACAAGTTTGTTTTCTGGATCGCGCCGCTGATTATTCTGTGCGCTTCGTTCGCTATTTATATTGTGGTCCCATTCGGCCCCACTCATGCGATTACCGATCTGAATATCGGGATTCTCTTCATGCTCGGGGTTTCATCGCTGAGCGTTCTGGGTGTTGTGATGGCGGGTTGGGCTTCGAACTCGCATTACCCGTTGATCGGCGCGCTCCGCTCCAGCGCTCAGATGGTTTCCTACGAAGTCGCGATGGGTCTGGCCGTGGTTTCTGCCATTGTGATGACCAGCCTGCACGGGCTCGGACCTTATGGAGTCGGCGTCGGCACTTCGGGAACCGGAACGCTGAGCATGATTGGAATCGTCCAGGCCCAGCAGGAGCAGCACGTGTGGTTCCTGTTCAAGTTTTTCCCTCTTGGATTTATTGCATTCGGAATCTTTGCCATTGCCATGGTCGCGGAGACGAATCGCGCGCCATTCGACCTGCCCGAAGCCGAATCGGAGTTAACCGCCGGCTTCCACACCGAATACAGCGGCTTGCGCTGGTCGCTGTTCATGCTGGGCGAGTACGCAGCGATGATCGCAGTATCGTCGATCGCGGTGACTCTGTGGCTTGGCGGATGGTACCGGCCCTTCCCCAACACACTGACGGGTGACACTTGGGACCTGGTGTTCTCGCTGTTTCCGGGATTGACTTTCCTCGCGCTGGCTGCGATTGCTTTTGTCGGCGTACGCCGTATGCCGAAGCATCCGTACTTCCGGGTGCAGACGATTGGTTTGGCCGGATTCGGTGCGGTCCTCGGCTTGATCGGCTTGATCTTATTTGTGCCTCCAGTGCGTGACCGCATTCAAGATATTTACTGGTTCATCGCGAAGGTGGCTGGATTTATGTATCTGTACATCTGGTATCGGGCCACGTTCCCGCGCTATCGTTTCGATCAACTCATGAAAGTAGGATGGAAGGTGCTGTTGCCCATTGGAATCGGCGTGCTCATCCTGACGGCGATTTTGGGGGTGGTTCTCTAGCCATGGAGCAAGCCATCCAACCCGGCATGCAGCCTGTAGCGACGACGTTCTTCTTTTATTTGTTGTCGGGACTAACTTTACTGAGCGGTGTTTTCGTCATCACGCGCAAGAACCCGGTGCATTCGGCTCTTGCCCTGATTTTCGGCCTGCTTGCGCAAGCCGGACTTTACTTGATGCTCTATGCGCCGTTCGTCGCCGGCGTCCAGATCATTCTCTACGCAGGCGGAATCATGGTGTTGTTTCTTTTTGTGATCATGCTGGTAAACCTCGAGCGGTCGCAAAGAGAAGAACGATTTAATAAGCAATGGGTGGTTGGGCTGGTCGCGGCCGTGGCGCTCGGTGTGCTGTTCGTGGTGGTGTACGTGAAGGGCAAAGCTTTATTTCCGTATCGTATTGCGCAGCCCCTCGAGAACAGCAACACACAACAGATCGGTGTAATGCTTTACGGGCAATACATGTTCGCGTTTGAGATCGCGTCGCTCCTTCTGCTGGTAGCGATTATCGGCGCAGTAGTGATGGCGAAGAAGAGGATTTAGTCGTTTTCGTAGAGACGTAGCTTGCTACGTCTCTACAGCAGGAGATTATGGCTCCAATCGGCACTCTTCATTACCTAGTGGTGGCCGCGGCCCTGTTTATTCTGGGCGTGATCGGCGTGTTGACCCGCCGCAACGTGGTCATCATTCTGATGTCGATCGAACTGATTCTGAACGCCGTCAACTTGAATCTGGTGGCGTTCTCGCGATTGTGGGGATTGCACGGACAAGTATTCGCGATTTTCGTAATCACCGACGCAGCAGCGGAAGCGGCCGTGGGGCTGGGAATCTTGATTGCCTTCTTCCGCAATAAAGAAACGGTAAACGTGGACGAAGTGGATTTGCTGAAGTGGTAGAAGGGCAGCACTTAGCAGTTAGCACTCAGCATTCAGTCCTTTAGAGTTACGGCTGAGGCTAGACAGCTAAGTGCTAAATGCTGAGTGCTAAGTGCTGATTTTCCCATGTTCTTTCTAGAACATATCTGGCTGATTCCTCTCTTGCCGGCTTTCGGCGCGGCGATGATGTTTTTCTTTGGCCGCAAGCTGCAGAAAATGACCGTCAACGGGGTCTGCGTCGGCGTGGTGGTCTTGGCATTTCTGTTCGCTTGCGGCGCCGTTTGGCAATACACGGATTACGCTCACGACAAACCCGGCAAGCCTTACCAAACCATTGTCTACACCTGGCTTGGCACCGACACCGGCCAGATGAACTTTGTCATGCGCGACGGAAGGTCGGCTCCATTTCAGGCTGACGTCGGCTTTCTGCTCGACCCACTGTCCGGCATCTGGCTTTTGTTTGTGACCGGGGTTGGAGCTCTCATTCATATTTACTCTACCGGGTACATGGCGCATGAACACGGGTATTACCGTTTTTTCGGATACCTCAACCTGTTCATGTTCTCCATGCTCACTTTGATTCTGGCGAACAATTATGTGTTGATGTTCGTGGGCTGGGAGGGCGTGGGACTGTGTTCGTATCTGCTGATCGGATTCTATTTCCATCGCCATTCCGCCAGCACCGCAGCCAATAAAGCGTTCATTGTGAACCGCATCGGCGACGCGGGCTTTCTGCTGGGCATGTTCACCATTGCCTGGTATTTCGGATCGCTGCGGTTTTCCGAAGTCACGCACCTGGCGCGCAGCGGGCATTTTGCCATCGGCGATCCAATCATTACGGCTGCGACTCTGCTTTTATTCATCGGGGCATGCGGAAAGTCCGCCCAGATTCCACTTTACGTTTGGTTGCCGGATGCCATGGAAGGACCGACCCCGGTATCGGCGCTGATCCACGCTGCGACCATGGTGACTGCAGGCGTGTACATGGTAGCGCGGTCGAATGCCTTGTTTGTTCTGGCGCCAACTTCGATGAAGACGGTCGCGATTATCGGCGCGCTCACAGCGATCTTCGCCGCGTCGATTGGATTGGTGCAGAACGACATCAAGCGTGTGCTGGCGTATTCCACGGTCTCGCAATTGGGATACATGTTCCTCGCCCTCGGCGTGGGCGCGTTTACCGCGGGAGTCTTCCACGTATTCACACACGCTTTTTTCAAGGCGCTGCTCTTCCTTGGATCAGGATCGGTCATTCACGCTATGAGCGGTGAGCAGGACATGCGCAACATGGGCGATCTGCACAAGCGCATTCCTATTACGCATTGGACGATGTTCATTGCGACCTTCGCAATTGCCGGCATCCCTCCGTTCGCAGGATTTTTCTCCAAAGACGAAATTCTCTGGCAGGCGTGGTCTTCGGAAGGCGGGGCGTATCGTTTGCTCTGGCTCATCGGCTTCGTCACAGCGTTGATGACTGCGTTCTACATGTTCCGGCTTATGTTTCTGACTTTTCACGGCCGCCCGCGAATGAGTCATGAGGTCGAGCACCACATCCATGAATCCCCGAAATCGATGACGGTGCCCCTGGTAATCCTTGCTATCTGCGCTATCGGCGCGGGATGGCTGGGATGGCCACACAGTCTCGGAGGGTCCGATCATTTTGCGAAGTTCTTGGATCCGGTATTCGCTCACGAGGCCCGAGTTTTTACCGAGGAAGGGAAGGCCGCTCAACTCGCTGCTGGCGAAAAGGAAGAAGAACATACGAGTCCAATCGAATACGGGCTGATGTTTCTTTCTGTCGGTGCGGCGGTGGTTGGTTGGGGCCTGGCCTGGCGCGCGTATCGTGAGGCTGATAAGGGCTACGTCGAGCCCATTGAGGCTGCGGTTCCGCCACTGTACGACGTGCTTTACAACAAGTATTACGTCGACGAAGGTTACGACTACGCCTTCACCGGCCGACGCAAGGTGGGAGACGTGCGTCTGGGCGTTATGGGACTGGGTGAGGCGTCGTCGTGGTTCGACTCGCACGTGATCGACGGTATCGTCAATGGCGGCGGATGGATTACGCGGGTTACGGGCACTCTCTCCAGTTGGTTCGACAAGTGGATTATCGATGGTGTGCTGGTCAATGGTCCCGCGATCTTGTCGCGAATGTTGTCGTATCCGATGCGATTGCTGGAATGGGGATTGGTGCAGTGGTATGCGCTGGTGATGGTGATAGGGTTGGTCGGATTTGTTGCTTATTATGCATGGCGATAGAAACGATGCGGACAAGAGTGTCCGCGTCACACAGGTTTTGACCTAATATGCAAAGCCATATTCTCTCGATCATTTTATTCACGCCGCTGGTTGGGGCTCTCTTGCTCATATTTATTCCGAAGGAGCAAAAGGACGCCATTCGCTGGATCGCAAATATGTTCTCTTTGGCCGGCCTGTTGGTCTCGATCCCTCTGGTGCCGTGGTTCTGGGCTCAGCGCTACGAGCCGGGATTCAAGTTCATGGAGGGCACGCCCAACAATTGGATTCCATCCATTGGCGCTGGGTACGTCCTCGGCATCGACGGCATTTCTTTCTTGCTGATCATGCTGACCACGCTGCTGGGATGGATTTCTATCCTTTCGTCGTGGAGCGCGATTGAGAACCGGGTGAAGGAATACTACATCTGGTTTCTAGTGCTGCAGACGGGAATGCTGGGCGTTTTCATGGCACTCGATTTCTTCCTGTTCTTTATGTTCTGGGAAGCCATGCTGGTGCCGATGTATTTGCTGATCGGCATCTGGGGTGGGCCGCGCAAGCTTTATGCCGCGATTAAGTTTTTCCTGTACACCTTGTTTGGTTCTGTGCTGATGCTGCTTTCCGTTCTGTTTCTGTATTTCTACAACTTCCGACAGACGGGCCAGTACACCTTCAGCATTCAGGCGCTTTATCAGACTGCACCGCACATTTTCCACGATCCGGCTTATGGTTCGACGTTTGCCATAATATTGTTCCTTGCATTCTTCGTAGCCTTTGCTATCAAGGTGCCGATGTTCCCATTCCATACGTGGCTGCCCGATGCTCACGTAGAGGCGCCCACAGCAGGCTCGGTCATCCTGGCTGGCGTTCTGCTGAAGATGGGAACCTACGGCTTTATTCGATTTGCCCTCCCCTTCTTTCCCGATGTAGTGATGCATCCCAAAGTACGTTTCTGGATGATCTTCTTGTCGATTATCGGAATCGTCTATGGCGCGCTGGTTTCGCTGATGCAGAAGGACATGAAAAAACTCGTGGCCTACTCGTCGGTCAGCCATTTGGGATTCTGTACTCTGGGCATCTTCGCGCTGAATCCGGCGGGGTTGAGCGGGTCGGTGCTGCAGCAGATCAATCACGGAATCTCAACAGGCGCGCTGTTCTTGATCGTCGGCATCCTTTACGAGCGGCGGCACACGCGCGAGATCTCGGAATACGGAGGCATTTCGAATGTAATGCCCCTGTACGCCACGATCACCATGATCATGTTTTTGTCTTCGATGGGCCTGCCGCTGCTGAACGGCTTCGTCGGCGAGTTCACCATCCTTCAGGGCACGTTCATGGAGAACTGGAAGTGGGCCGCGTGGGCTGTGCCGGGTGTGATTCTCGCGGCAGCGTACTTGCTTTGGTTGTACCAGCGAGTCTTCTTCGGAACTGTCACCAATCCGAAAAACGAAAAACTGCATGACCTGACGCCGCGCGAGGTGTTGACCTTTGCGCCGCTGCTGATCATGGCATTCTGGATCGGTTTGTATCCCAAGCCGTTCTTCCAGATTCTGCAGCAGCCAGTGAATCAACTGGTGCTAACGGTTCGGCCTGATTATCCGGGGATCGGTGGGCCGGTGAATGCGTCCGCTCCTCCGTCGGTGCCGATCGTCGCGAACGCCGCGGTCCCCGCGACTGCCAGCCTTGCCAAGGGGACGAAATAAGTGCCTGCGCCACAATACTTCACCGGCACGGACTATCTGCTCTCCCTTCCCATCCTCATGCTCACGGTGTTTGCCTTGGGCATTCTGCTGATCGATCTGATGATTCCGCCGGAGTGGAAGTGGACGAACGCCGTGACCGCATTTATGGGGGTGCTTTTTTCCGCAGCGGGCGTATTGAAGATCCAGTACGCCCAATTCGAAGCGGGAAAGATAGGGCACTCGCTGGAAGTCGCTTTCATGCACTCCATGGTGCTCGATCACTTTTCGATTTACTTCTACTACCTGTTTCTCGCCGGGGCAGGTATATCGATCTTGATGTCGGTTCGTTACCTCGAGATTGAACACGAAAACCACGGAGAGTTCTACTCGCTGATTCTGTTTTCGGTGATTGGCATGATGTGCATGGCCTCGAGCTTCGACATCGTGCTGACCTTCATTGGTCTGGAGTTGATGGCGATTTCCACGTATGTTCTGGTAGGATTTCTGCGGACTGATCGGCGCTCGAATGAGGCGGCGCTGAAGTATTTGTTGCTGGGAGCATTCTCGTCTGGAATTTTTGCCTACGGCTTATCTCTCCTGTACGGCCTTTCCGGATCTACAGACCTGACCGTGATCCGCCAGGCGCTTTCGATTCAAGTGGCCCAGAACGCGAATCATGTTGGTCCCGTGGCGGTCGTTGCGTTGCTGACCACGACAACCGGATTATTGTTCAAGATTGCTGCCATCCCTTTCCATCAGTGGTTGCCTGACGCCTACGAGGGCGCGCCGACCAGCGTCACCGGCTTTATGTCGGTCGCGGTAAAGGCCGCCGGTTGGGCGATGTTGTTGCGCATCCTCCTCTGGGGTTTGTATCCGTTGCGCTCG
>JABDBE010000054.1 GCA_013288805.1 Acidobacteriota bacterium | reverse complement strand
GAAGCAAAACGCGGAAGTCGCGCGACTACGGCGGCAGCAACAGCTAGAGCTGTTTCAAACGATCCACCAACTGAAGGCCTCCGGCATGCGGGTGATCGAAATCGCAAATCATCTGCGCCTCAACCGTCGGCGCATTGATCGATGGCTGCGCCTTGACGCGCTGCCGGAACGCAACCGGATGGAGCCGCGACCAGGAATGGTTGAGTCGTTTCGAAATTACTTACAACAACGCTGGGACACGGGTTGCCGGCATGGCCGAACGCTATTCGCCGAGATACGAGCAGTCGGCTACGTTGGTGCCTTCTCTCAGCTCGCACAGTTCCTTTCACCTTGGCGTCAGCCGCCACCTTTAGAGTCAACGCCTGGGTTCGCAGAAGCAACGCCACACGAGGAAACACCAAGACCGCCAGCGGCAAGACAAATTTCACCTCAAGTAGCGGCTGCGCTGTTGAGCAAATTCCGTACAGATTTGACTCCCAAACAAGAGGAAATCGTCGATACTTTCAAGCAGCAGTGTCCCGACTTCGCGGTGATGAGGAAATTGGTGTTGAGCTTTCGCACTGTCCTTCGTTTGGGCAAGCTGGTGGGCTCCATTCGTGGTTGGAGCGAGCGCAAGACTCGGGCATTCACGCTATTACGCGCTTCGTTCGGACCTTGAAACAAGACCTCGGTGCCGTAGAAGCGGCGGTTACTGAACCGTGGAGTAATGGACCGGTCGAGGGACACATTAACCGTCTCAAAACGCTCAAGCGGCAGATGTACGGACGCGCAGGTGTCGAGTTGCTCCGCGCTCGCTTGCTGCCCGATACGTTCTTAATACCCCAAGCTTTGCACCAAACTTGAGCCAGAGCCAGTGAGGCCATCGTTTTCCGGGATGTAGCTGCAGGAAAGTGACCGTCCTGCTGAAAATCCGGGATTCAAGTGCAGCGCGACAGCTACCAAGCAGTGGGCAACCAGAAGGCTCTGGAACTGCTAATGCGCATCTCGCCCGTGGCTTGGCAACACATCCACTTCCTGGGACATTATGCATTTCGGGACAAGCAGCACCCAATCGACCTGGAGCTGTCCTGGCTTGCGTGAATCTTCTGTAGCGCGTTGATTCTGGGTGGTGGGAACATCCAACATTTGTTCTCATCAAGAAGTTTCTCCGCCATAAAACCGGCGGAGTGCGCTTGAGATTCTCCGCCAACGGTGTCAGGTGATCGGAGAGAAAGGGCGCGCGCTCCTCGATTTCCTCGCCGGGTGAATCTCCCTCATACGCCACTACTCCGTTCTTAGTGCCCGCATCGGGTCGATGGATGCCGCCCGGTGCGCTGGGATGAATCCAGCAATCGTGGCACAGATTCCAAGGATCAGCGTCGAGCCAACAAATGCAAAAGGTGCGAAGCCGCTCACACCATACAGAAAGCTGGTCATCAAGTGGCCAGCGTACAGCGCGGCTGGAACGCCTAGGCAAAGTCCGGCCAGAATCTGGCCAAGTGCGCCTCGCAGCACCAGTGAGAGTACACTCCATCGAGTTGCCCCAAGCGCCATACGAATTCCAACCTCGCTCGTGCGCCGCGCCACGAAGTACGACATCACGCCATAGAGCCCTACCGACGCTAGGATAAGCGCGAGGATTCCAAACAGGCTGGTGAGGCGCGCAATCAGGCGGTCCTGACGGAAGTTGTCAGCCACTTGGGAATCGTATGACACAAAATGGAACACGGTGAGATTGGAATCTATGTCGGCCAAGGTTCGGCGGACCATGGCCTCAGCGTCCTGCTGCGGGCGAGTGAACTGGATGATGATGGAGCCGACGAACATGGAGCTCTTTTCGGATGAGATCGCTTCGGGGTCGGTGTAGCCTGCGTATCGTTGGGCGAGTGGTCGCAGAAATAGCGGAGTTACTTCACCTCGGGGGTCGGTGAAATCGGCGAAGACCCCGGCAATCTCGAAAGCGCCGGAGTTTTTCGGCGACACAATGCCGAAATGTTTGCCGATGGGGTTCTGATTGGGAAAGAAATGCTGAGCAAAGGATTGATTGACAAGAACCACAGGTGTTGAGGTCTGGGTGTCCTGCGCAGAAAAGTTGCGCCCCAGCAAAATGGGCACGCCGACTGAGTCGAGAAACTTTGTACTCACGCGGACCCAGCTCGAGAAGCATTTGTCATTTGGGCCGGGCGCGGGATGGCCCTGTTGGATCACGCAGGTTCCCCAAATGCTACCGTCGAGCGGTGTGTAGCGGGCAAGACTGACGTTGGCTGCGGCGGGCAGTGCGGAGAGGCGGTCTTCAATTTGATGATAGAGTTCGGGAAGTCGATCGACCGTGTATCCAGCACCCTGCGGATCGAACTGCACCACATAACGATTGGCGGTGGCGACGCCGAACTTCTGATGCTCCAGTCGGGCCAGCGATTCGGTCATAAGGAGGGCTCCTGCCAGCAGGACGACCGACATTGCCACTTGCAGGACGACCAGCGCTCTTTGAGGCAGCGATGAGCTATCGCCGGTGGAGCGGTTTGCGCCGCGCATAGCTTCGGCCGGCTTTGCCTGTGACGACAGCCAAGCAGGAGCGGTGCCGAAGGTCACGCCAGTGAGTAACGAAACCAGAAACGCAAATCCCAACACCGCGAGCGATGGGCTGGTCTGGACAGGCATGTTGCGGGCGTCTGGAAACGCGAGGATCAGGATCATGCGTGACAAACCGTAGGCAACAGCCAATCCGGCAATTCCACCGATCATGCTAAGCAGCACGCTCTCGGTAAGAATCTGGCGGATGATCCTCCTCCGTGCCGCGCCTAGCGCCATGCGCACTGCCACCTCCGCGCGCCGCGTGGTACTGCGGGCCAACAACAGGTTGGCGATGTTGGCGCAGGCAATGAGCAGCACCACGCTGGAAAGAATCATGAGCATGCGCAGGCCCTTGCCAGCATACTGCTGCAACTTCTGGATGCCGCCGCCGCCGGGAGCGAGGACGACATGCTGCCTGGGTATCAAGGCAGCACGGCCATGGGCGTTAAAAGCTGGTCGTGGAGCCATCCATTGCCGCAAGGCTCCTGAGAGCTTCGTTTGCAGAGATAAAATGTTGGTCTCCGAGCGCACCCTGCCGAGGAGGTAGAGCCATGCGGTATCTTCTTCGCCCTGAATTTCGAGGGAAGAGCCGGCTCCTTCGATCATGGGCTCATTGGCCAGAGGCACCCAGAAGTCTGGAGGCCGCGAGACCACACGATCGCCGTAGAACCCCGGCGGTGCAATACCCGTCACCGTGAACGGGTGCGTCTGTACATAGATCGTGGAGCCCACCATGCCAGGCTCACCGACAAAATCCGCCTTCCACGTCTGGTAGCTCAAGACGAGGGCGGGGGCGGCTCCAGGTTTGTCGTCGCTGTCTAGAAGGGGCCGGCCGGCATACACGCCCACGCCAAGTGTTGTGAAGTAGTTTCCCGAAACATATTCGGCTCTCAGAGGCTTGGCCGTCGACGACCCGCTGCGCACACTGAAGCTTGATCCGCCAGCCTGCATCGCCGCCAACTGCTCAAACTCCGGCGCGGACTGCTTGAGATGGAGGTAAAGATCGTACGGGAAAAGATCGAAGTCCCCGTTGTCGTTTTCAAACCCATCGTAGTAGCAGCAATCATTCAAATCTCCAATACGATAGAGGCGCGAAGGGTCGGCCACCGGGAGCGAGCGCAGAAGAATCGCATGAACGAGCGTGAAGATCGCGGTGTTGGCACCAATGCCGAACGCCAGCGTAAGCACTGCAGTCAGCGTAAAGCCGGGTGACTTGCGCAATTGGCGCAGCGCATAGCGGACGTCCTGAACTAGAACCCCGGGAGACAAGAATGTTCTTGTTTCTCTTTGGCGCTCCCGCAAGACTGTCAGGTTGCCAAATTGACGACGTGCCGCGACCGCAGCATCTTCGGGAGGCATTCCTTGGTCAACAAATCGGTTCCAAAGCAGTTGCAGGTGCGTCCGCAATTCATCTTCGAATTCGCAATCCGCCACTTTCTGACCAAAGAACCCGCGAACTCGCGACACAAGCTGAAGAAACCAGGAAACCATGGCTATTTCTGACCCTCCAGGCGCAGGACGCGGCCGATTACGCCAGCAATTCGTTCCCAATTCTCAGTCTCAACGGCCAGTTGCTTCAGCCCTTGCTTGGTGGATCGAGTAGAACCGGGCCCTGCGGTTGTTCTCCGAAACACCCCAGCTGGAGCGGATCCAGCCCCGCTGCTGAAGCCGCAGCAGGGAGGTGTATACGGTGCCCTCGTTCAAACTCAGTACATCCTCGCTCACCTGCTCAATGCGGCGCGCGATCCCGAACCCATGCTGCGGGCCCAACGCATGAAGGGTCTTCAGAATCATCAGGTCGAGCGTGCCTTGCAATTCCTCCGACTTGTCAGTGCTCACAGCCGCTCCTTTGGTCATTGCAAAGAAGGTAGCACGGCTCCTTTTGAATGTCCATAGGAAATACTAATCCAAGTCGTCAAATGCCGACGCTCCCGACCGATTGCCCCTGATGACAGCAACGTTAATGTTGGGTTTAGGCCGTGTTGGATCAATTCCGCCGGTTTGGGCTTGCAACCCCTCTTCGCTTTGGCGGACTTATTCTCGGACGTTGCGCCTCCGATTTCACGGCAGCTGGAGTGGGTCTAAGATCACTCATATGCAAGGCTGTCAGCCGATAGCATGGCGCAGCTGATTATTTGCTGCTTGGTGCCGAAACTACATGCTCCGCTCCAGCCCAACGCAGAGCTTCCTGACGGTTGGCAAACGCGCGCATCTGAACAATCCTGCCATCACGAATGGTATAGACGTCTGCAAGATCGATGTCGTGCCAATCGCGGCTGCCCTGGGGCCGAATGTGCGCATGAACAAACACCACAATGCGATTGCCGGCAGAGATAAACTGCACCGGCTCACTCGTTCCTTCGGCCAGGGAGGCGCGAGACTGGCTCAGGTAGCGTCTTGCTCCTTCGCGGCCATGGTAGGTCCCGCCTTCAGGAAACTCCGTTGGCTCGCTCCACTCGATATGTTCATCAAGCGGAACCACAGCCGCGTCGATATCTCCGCGATTGAACGCAGCGTACGCCCCACGAAGAGCGGTGATTGCCCGTTCCAACTCTTGGGTGTGGCTTTCATCGTATACCTGTTTTCCCGCCCGGTCGCATCCGCTCAGACTCAGGCAGGCAGCAACACAAACCATGGAGATTAGGAATTGGTTCATAATTTGACAACCGTCCTTCAGACCAATCTCAAATGTCAAATGAACAGCGCCGAGGGCAGGAAGAATAGCGGAATGCGTCGGTGAATACGTCCACGATCACAAACCGCCAATCTCCCCTACGAAGTTATCGATCCTCATTTCCGTGATTACCAATTGTGAGATGACGGTCTATGGGTTGGTCTCGCGGAAGCAAGGCCGAATCGCTCTTGGTCAAGGTGTCTTGGTGGGCACTCTCAATAGACCGTTTGAGGACTCCGATTGTAGTTCTCCAGTAAGACTGCCAGTGTTCGAATGCCGATTCTGCGGGAGGATTGGAAGTGCAGACGGTCAACCACGTTGAGGTTTCTTCCGTTCGCTCCAGCCGAAACTCGATCATTGTGTGGTTCTCGGACCTGTCAGGCAATCCGGATATAGAACTCAGATAGGTGACCGAGCCTTGCTCTCCAAGGTGCCCACGTCGGCGCACGTCCTGTCTATTGGATTCTTCGCTCGCTGACTAGAAGCTTGCGAGCAGCCGATCTCGGACTGTATTGAGAATCCTTTGCCGGACGCCCTGCTGCCCAGGATTAAGATGCGTATACGCATCAACTCGGGCCATATGCGAGTGAACGGAGTGAGAGACGTGTGCGCTTGGTGTCTCGCTTGCTGATTGTCGACAGCTGGCGGGATCGAAATGTAAACCGAGCTTTGTTGCCGAGCACCAATGTAAAACATGAGGGTTGGCGTTTTTCTTCGCTGAACCCGATCGGAAATGCGTTAGCCTCTTTGCCCTTTGCGCATACGACAGCGATGGGTGCCGACTGTGCCGGTAGCAGCGCCCGGATATTGGGCATGGTGACAAATTGGGGCATACGCCAGAGTTACACGCCAGCTTGACACAATTTGCGTCCGACTGAGGTCAGTTATTCCCTTTCTTGAGGTACCCTGCGAAAGGTCAGGAGTCTAAATGGACACTCTGAGGGGATTGATATGACGGCAGCATGATGCAGGCCGGGTACAAATGTAGCGGTGCACAAAGGACTCGTCTGCTACTCGTCAGCGGACTCGTAGCAGGCGCGGGAGGGCGTGCAGCGGGACAGGTGGACGTAGTGCTCGTCCGGGCCCGCCGTGGCCATGGTGCGCAGGCACCAGTAGGTCGAGGTGGTATCGACCCCGGGGAGCCATGACTCGGCATTCTGCGGTGTAGTGCCATAGGGGTTCTTGGTGCGGAGGCATTGACAGGGTTGCGGACTTTCGGAGGCGCTCATGCGAGTTTCCTTTCTGCGGCTGTCGCTTGTGCAGCACACGGGAATTCGGTTAACCGGCGGCGCTTGGGTCGCGGTCCATTTGTCCGGCGGCAAGCAATATAGTGCGATAAATGGCGACCGGGAAAAGCTGCACCTTGTAGGCATTCATTGACAGCGGCATGGCACCCGTCATGGAGGCTTGTCCGGCGGCACGTGCGGTTTCCGGGGTAATGGGTTTGCCGGCGAGCGCGGCTTCAGCTTCGCGGGAGCGGCGAACTACGGGTGATGCCGCGCCCATGGCGACGACGGCGCGGCGGCACAAGCTTCCATCCATTTCAAGCAAAATGCCAGCATCGGCATTGGCCCAGTCGTGGCTCTCCTTTTCACCGTACTTCTGGTAGGCAGAACGAGTGCCAGGCGCGGGTTTGGGGATGTGAATGGAGGTGAGCAACTCATCCGCTGCCATGACATGGAAGCGATGGGGGTTGGCATCAGGGTGGAGATAGAAGTCGCGGATCGCAACGGTTCGCTTGCCTTTCGCGGTGGAGGTTAGCTCAACGCTGGCGTCGAGGGCCAGAAGAGCTACCGCACCCGAGGAGGGTGCGACGGAAGGACAGCCGCCGTAATCCATGATGGCGTGGTACTGGTTGAGACCGGAGAAGGCGAAGCAAATCTCCTTGCCTTTGCGCAGGCACTGGAAGTCGGGGGAGCGGTAGTACCAGCACTGTAACTGCTGCAGCAGATTGCCGCCCAGCGTCGCCATGTTGCGGATGTGAGGTGTGGCAGCTTGTCCGCAGGCGTCAGAGAGCACGGTGTACTGCGAGCGGACGCCAGGGTCGTCTGCGACTTCGGCAAGGGTGGTGAGAGCGCCGATGGTCAGGCCCTCCGGCGTGGATTGAATGCCGCGCAATTCCGAAATGTTGCGGATGTTGATAAGACGCGTGGGAGTATCGGTACCGTTCTTCATCCGGTCAAGGAGATCGACGCCACCCGCCTTGACAACGGCGCCGTCCTTGAGCTGTGAAAGCGCGGCCTCGACGGTGGAGCAATCTGCCAGAGCGAAGGAATTCATAGGGACTCCATCGAGGGTTGGGGCTGGTTGAGGGCCGCGAGGACGATCGCGGGCGTCATGGGCAATTGGCGGATGCGGACCCCCGTGGCGTTGTAGACGGCGTTGCCAATAGCAGCTCCAGCAGAGATGATGCCCGCAGCTTCGCCGATACCAGAGGCATCCGTGGAGCTTTGACCGATGTAGGACTCGGTAAGCTGGACCTCGATCTGGGGTATTTCATACGAACCGGCGATCTTGTACTTGTCGAGATTGGCGTTGACCATGAGTCCGTAGTTGGGGTCAAGGAGGCGGTGCTCAAAGAGGGTGTAGGAGATGCCCTGAATGACGCCGCCATTGATCTGGCTGATGACTTGAGCCGGGTTGATGGGGCGCCCGCAATCATGGACCGCTAAAACGCGTTTCACGTGAATGCGACCGGTCTCTGTATCGACGGCAACTTCGGCGATATCGACACCACCATAGGTGTCGTATTTGCCAGGGTTATAGTCGGGGATGCGTTTGGCCTGAGCAGAAACCTCATCAGTATTCATCTTTCCGGCCGCGATGCGGAAGGGGATGGGCTGGAATTTGTCGGAGGTACTTCGCACCATGCCGCCGGCAAGGGTGAGATCAGCGGGCGTTGCATGCAGGGCCGGAGCGACACTGGCGAGGAATTTCTGTGCGGCTTGCCAGGCTGCGTCGCGCACAGCGGGCGTGAGAGAAGCGGTAGTGACGCTGCCGCCGGAGTTGGGACCGACCGGGTAATTCGTGTCGCCGATTTTAACCGAGACCTTGGCGGGCGGCACACCGAATTGTTCGGCGAGAATCTGTGCGAGAACGGTCTTGATACCGCTGCCGATGTCCTGTACGGCGGAGAGGACTTCAACGGATCCGTCCTTATGAACGCGCACCTCCGCTGCTGCGTCCATGGTCAGGTGGCGGTACCAAACCGATTGAGAGAGACCGATGCCGCGCTTGATGGGGCCGGGATCGGCATTGGGCCGGGGGTTGCGGGACTTCCAGAGAGCACTTTCGCGGACGATCTGACGCTGCACTCGTCTGACAGGATTTTCGTCGATGCGGTCGCGGAGGTCCAGAAGGTCCATGTTGAGGCGAGCAGCGAGTTCGTCGATCGACTGCTCAAGAGCGAAAGCCCCCTGAGGATGGCCGGGGGCGCGGAATGCGGCAGCAGGTCCGGCGTTGATGAAGACGTCGTTTTCCTCGGTATGCAGTGATGCCCATTTGTAAAGGTTCGCGGCGGGACCGGAACAGCCGGCCCCGGTGCCGCAGCCGGCAGTTCCGAAGCTGATGAGCTGAATGGCGGTGATGGTGCCATCCTTCTTTGCGCCGATGCGGAGCCTCTGATCGGAGCTGGGGCGATTGCCGACGGAGAGATGCTCTTCCTGGCGGTCGAGCATTAGGCGAACCGGGGCTCCGGTTTTGCGGGAAAGCGTGGCCGCGACGACTCCTGGATTGCCGGCGCCGAACTTTGCGCCGAAACCGCCCCCCATGAATTCTGTGATGACTCTCACTTGCGATTTGGGGAGGTGGAAGTAGCCTGCAAACTCGTCGCGGACGCTGGCTGTTCCCTGGGTTGAGGAATAGACGGTGAGCTGCTCGGGCTTCCAGTCAGCCACCACTCCGTGCGTTTCAAGGGCGGAGTGGGTCTGTACCTGGGTGATGTACCGCGCATCCACAATCACGTCAGCATCTTTGAACCCCTGCTCGGCATCGCCCTTCTTGTGCACCGCGGGGCCGTGGATGTTGCCGGTCTGGGGAATGCCGCCTTCGCTTCCGCCGCCGCCCGCAGTTCCGGCCTCATCGGCCGCACCGGGAAATACCAATGGCGCATTAGGTTCGCGAGCCAAATTCGCGTCTACCACAAAGGGCAGCGCCTCGTACTTCACCTTGACCTTGGCGGCGGCTTCCTCGGCCGCCTGAGGCGTGGTAGCGGCCACCGCGGCGACAGGCTGCCCTGCGAAGCGGACGATCGGATATTTCGTGCTTTCGAGGGCAGGATCGCGCAGCACGGCAGCGCCGAGCAGCGACTCGATCACGTGCACCCCCTTCACTCCGGGATGACTCTCTGCGGCCGAAGTGTCGATGGAAAGAACTCTTGCATGCGGAATCGAGGCATTGACGAAGCGGGCGTAAAGCATGCCGGGCAACTGCACGTCGGCGGTATAACGGGCGCGGCCAGTCACTTTGGCATGGCCATCCCATCGTTCGGGCGATTTGCCGATGTAATCGAGGTCCTTATTGACGGGCAGAACGGGCGGCTCGGTGGCGGGAACTGTCCGCTGCTCATCGTGTAGGGTGTAGCCTGGAACGCCGATCGGCATGCTGACGGTCTTGGTCGCGGCGCCGGAGGAATCAGTCGCTGCGATGAGGATGGCATCAGCAACGGAATGCGTGGTGGCGGTCGCCATGAGGTTCTCTCCTAAGCCTTGCTTGCGGGCTGAGTGGCCGCGTCGAGCGTGGCCGCAAAGACTTTAGGGTAAGTGCCGCATCGGCAGAGATTGCCGGAAACGGCATAGCGCACATCGGCTTCGGTGGGATGAGGATTCTTCTCCAGCAGTGACACACAACTCATGACCATGCCTGGAGTGCAGAAACCGCACTGCATGGCGTCGTGTCGGACGAAGGCAGCTTGCACCGGGTGTATCTGCTCATTGGCGGAAATACCTTCGATGGTGGTGATCTGATGGCCGACCGTATCGAGGGCAAGCGTCATGCAGCTATTCACGGGCATTCTGTCGAGCAAGACTGTGCAACTAGAACAAACGCCACGATCACAGCTTATTTTGGTGCCTGTCATGTTGAGCTGGATACGCAAGGCGTCGGCCAGAGTGGTGCGTGGCTCAATTTGTAGAGCGTGCTCCTTGTCGTTGATGTGAAGAGTGACAGGAAAAGGCTCAGGGCCGAATTCCTTCACGCCTTTGGGGGTGGAAGCCACCGCTTCGCGGGAAAGTCCTTGAACGCCTGAGAGCAGGGCAGTTCCTGCGGCGGTGATTCCCGCGCCTTTGAGAAAGCCGCGACGGCTGATGCCGGGAGGTGTTGTAGCGGTTGACGTAGCCTCTGGCGGCTCTTTCGGCGATCGCTGGGGGTCTGACATGTTTTCCTCCTTTGCCTTGCGGAGCAGGGGAAACAGAGTTTCCGATGCCGCCGCACGAACAGGCGGTATGACCTGGAAAATGAAGACGTACCCGCGCCTGGCTTGGGAAGGGCTTGCAAAACGTGCAAACAAGAGCTACAGGGAATTCGATACCCCGTCGGTTACAACGCGACACTTGGGGAGCCGCAAAACAGACCACTAGTATAGGCGAGTTCGTGGGAGCATGTGGAGGAGATTCTCATCTGTCGATGATCATTCCACCTAGGTGAAGGGATACCCACCCCAAGAGGGCCATTCTGAGCATCAGATTGGGACGAACCTCGGCTAATTACGCTGCCTAAATGTTGTAAATCGTTTGCCGAGTCACACCGAATTCCCGAGCAAGGGCGGACTTGTTTTCGCCGGCCGCTGCCCGGTCACGGATCGCTTGTACTTGAGCCGCAAGCATGGTGGACTTCCGCCCGGTATACTTGCCTGCCTGCCTTGCGTTGGCGATCCCTTCCAACTGGCGCTCGCGGATCATTGGCCCTCTCGAACTCAGCTACGCCACCCATGATAGTCAGCATCAACCGGCTCATAGCGGAGTCATCGCCTGTGAACGTGAGCCCCTCTTTAACGAACTCCACAACAACGCTGCGCTTGTTCAAAGTCTCGACAGGGTGGAGCAGATCGGTGATGTTGCGTGCCAAGCGATCCATCGAATCAGCAATGTTGGGAATACCCCTTCTTGAGGTGTCCCCAAGTGCGGCGCGACAGTGTGGATATCCGTCCCCATTCCTCTTCTTACAGTCGTCTTCCTGGTGATGAAGTACCGGGAAGGGAAGCGTTGGGAGTCCTATGAGCGCGACGAACATGTGAGGTCAGCACAGACGAGAGCGCTCAGGCTTCGGAGCTTTCAGACAACGAACTGTACCAGCCGCGGCCAGTCCCCGGACTGACGTCCGGGCCGGTCAACCATACGAGAAGGAGATAACGCAGCTGTACGAGGCCCGAGAGCAGGAACGCGAGGCCAGGCGATTGCAGAGTTCTCTTTCTCCCCAACGGGCCCCGAGGTTATCGAATCTGTCTCTTGAACGATTCCGCACCTCCACCAAGTACCAGGACCGGCCCGCCGCAGCGGACATAGCGTTCTGTGTCGCCGCTTATGCCAATGGCATGATCGAGGAGCGTATCGAACGCGCCCTTGAAGACGACTATCTGTCCCGCGATCCCAGCGCTTCAAAGCGAGCTGCCTACATCCGGAGAACGATGGAGAAGGCGAGGAGATGGGCCGAGCGATAACACCCTTGCTTCGACTCGCCTTTGTCGTTCATCCTTCCAGCGCGTGAGTGACGCTTCTAGTTTCTGAGCTGGCTTTTGCTACTCGCGCCATGAGGGAAAGCCGTTGAACAGGGCGGCTCCCTTCCGGTTTGCCTTTCTTGTCTGCGTTCAGCGTGCCGCGCTCAAAGCACCCCCGCCCTTCGGACGCGCGCTCTCCTTCCCAAAATCCGCTGCGCGCCTCTGTGAGGTGCGGACTCCTGCCCCACAGCAAGTTTGGGTCCCCTTCCGCAGGTTCTGTCCAGTCGCCGAGGGAGTGGGTCGCGACGGCACACCCGTTGGGCAAGCATGTACCGCAGACAGCGGACAACCCAAAAAGAAACGGAGCCAAACACCATGTTCAACAAAGTCATCCTCATCGGCCGCCTCGGACAGAACGCAGAGGCCAAAACCGCTCAGAACAGCCGCGAGTACGCCGTCCTCAACATCGCAACCCAGGAAAGCTGGAAGAACGACAAAGGCGACTACGAAACCCGCACCGAATGGCACCGCGTCTATGCCTGGAGCAATCTCTCGAAGTTTGCCAGGAATCTCCAGAAAGGACAGCTCGTGACAGTCGAAGGGACCTTGCGGTATCGCGAGGTCGAAGATGAGGTGGAGGGCACTCGGTTCAAACATCGGATCGCGGAGATCCACGCCATCAGCATGAAGCGGCTCTCGAAGATCGAGGCCGCTGACGATCCTGCCGACGGGGCCGGCGACGAGTAATTGTCGCTTCTCTGGTGGATGGCGATACCAATCCCATCCACCGATATTCAGGTGGATATGTTTTTGAAAGCGATGCCAGGCTGCGACCGATGGTTTGATCCCTATCGAGCGCGCCCGTACTGCCCGGGATGATTTCATCGGGCCGGGTTAGAGCGACAGCCAGGAGGAAGCGAGCACGCAACGCGACGGGCAGACAGGCAGCGGTAAAAGCTTTTTCCCGACTTTTGATGCGATCGATGTTTTTAGAGAAAGAAACGCCGACAGTGATCATCGCTATTGCGGCATAAAGCCGTGCCGGGCTCGGATTTCCATCTGCAGTTCTGTCCTGAGCGCGTTCCTCTTTTTAAGGCGTCTGAAGAACTCCTCAAGAACGCTCACGACAATCGCATTCACGCTGACCCCCTCTTCCTCCGCCCACTCCTTAAGAGCCATTCGAGCTTCAGCCCCGATGTGAAGAAGTTGAGGGTTCGAGAGTCGCAGGCCCGCTTTGCGGGTTTGCGTAATCTTCGCCTCTTTTCGGTTGACGTGCGCGAGAGCAAACAGTACTACTCTAGACAGATCGCCCTTGATGCGGGATTCTTCTGTCACTGCCTCGCGCAGTTCAATGGGAAGCCGGAGTGTGATTCCAGCGCGGTCTTCGGTCCATCGCTGACCCTCGCGATTGACGTTCCGGGTTCTTTTCATTTCTGCCCGGATCTCGCAAGCAGAACCGTCTCTTTTGGCTGGACTCGGGAACTGAGGTTGCCCTGGTCTATGACGATTTTGGAGACTCGTTTTCAGACTCGATTTTCTCGATAGGCGACCGGCTGACAGCCCAGGGCACCTCGGCTGTAGCCGGGAAGCAATCCTTCAAGGTTCTCGCGCCAGAAGACGTCACCATCGGCAGTACCTTACTCCCTGCGATCGTATTCGTGACGCCGGTCGGAAAATCGCGGTTCAGACACCGAGAGGACGGGCTGTTGCCGACGGCGCTGTTTCATCGTGTGTTCCTCAGCTACGCCGAACATTTCGCGATGCTGGATCCAAAATAACTCGCATCATCTCTCCTCAAGAGCCAGCGCATGTTCCGGAGACCGAAGGATGGCAGACGTGGCAGACGCTCGAGGTTCCTACCGTCAAACTTCCGCAAGGTCGGCACACCTTGCAACTCGTCATGGATAGCGGCGGCTACTACAACACGGTAGGCAATTTCAACTGGTTCTCTCTCCAGTCAGAGTCCGGAGGAAGTCGCAGGCGCGGAGCAATGTGACGACTGAATATAATCGCCGGACGTGAATCGGCGTTTCGGTACATGCGCCGATCGTGAGGGGTGCTCAGTATTCGCGCGTGATGGGTCCCGCGCCTCAATTCGAATCTACCGTTATGGCCGCAGCTTCCTTGCGGCCCTTCGCACGGCTTCTTCGCTCACTTTGCCAGTTTTCTTCCGCATTGTTCCGAGAGTGGCGAGCGGAGAAAACTCGGGGATCGGCTTTGGCAGATTCTTGTTGAGCGTGTCACTCCGTTTCTGCTGAATCTCGCCAGCTTTTGGAGTGGCTTGGTCCCTGTGACGCTTATCAAGTCCTGGTTCCTTCATTCATTCACCTCTCGACCACAGAAGTATAGCCGGCGCCTCCTGAGATAAAGGCCTGGGCGCTCAGTTCAGAAACCGCTCGGCTTTCCTCCGGATTCTCGCCAGGGCTTTCGAGACCGGGCTGTGGTTCGCGTATCCGAGTTCCGTGGCGATGTCGCCAAGCTTGGTAGTTCCGCTGCGCAGGCAGACAACTACATGGCGCTCTTTGCGGTCGAGCAGGGCGGTGAAATCTTCCCAGAGCAGATCGTCGGTATATTCGCTTGATGGCCCATGTACCGGAAGTGTGTCTTTGAGTTCGACAAACGAGACACGAACCTTCGATCGCTTTGAGTAGAGCTTTCGCTCAAAGTCCTCTCGCGCGTAGGACCAGCGTGGGGAAAAGTCGTCGCTAACGCGGTGCGACCTGACTGCGTCAATGATGTTACGCAAACGTCCGTTCTGGTCAGCTTCATCGAAAACGCTCTGCATAACCTCGGCCGCCTCCTCTTCGCCGAGCCATAGCGTCCCACCCATTCGCGGTCTCTCGATCTCTACCTCTTCGAAATCTTCCTTTTTCGCCTGCGCCAGCAATTCTCGCTGCTTGTCGGTCTCCGGCTCGACACGCTGGAAGGAACTCATTAGTCCCTCAGTGACGGTAATGGCGTAGGGAAGCCAGAAATCAAGGTTGTGTGAAAGAACAGCCAGTGGTTCGCGCTGGCTGAACGATGCGAGGCCCGATCCACTGTCGATGTACTTCCAGACATACTCGGCGAAAGCGCGGCTTAGGCGTTGGGTGAAGTCGGCCGGTAGGAGCTCCTCGGTCCACCATCCATTCATGGGCGGGCGTCGAAGAGCCGGCAGTTTGTGACGGTCGAGTAGTCGCTTCGGTAGCAGTTGGTAAAGCGGTGTATACGCGGCGTACTTGGTGGGGCTGTCAGCAAACAGGTAGACATTGGCTTCCCTGAGCCGCTCAAGCCAGCGTGTGATTTCTGGCCTTTCGTTGCGTTGGATGTGTGTGTACGCTTCTTTTCGGTATTGGCCTGCTTCCCATAGAAAGTTCCAACCGGCGAGCACTCCCGTAAGTTCTAGGCTTGAGCCTAATGACGGAGGTACAAAAACTACCTCGGGCGTGCTTGCAACCTTTGCTACCGGGACAAATTGATAGAAGAACGCGGGAGAAAGGGTGGACAGTTCGGGGAAGCGCTCCGGTTCGCGGTCTTCACCCGTTGCGTAATGGGGTTCCAGGAACTCCTGCCTATCAAAGCTTTCCATGGATCAATGGCTCCTGTACTCCTAACGACAATTGGAACACGGAATGTTCCAAGCACTCAAAAATTGTGCCGCAGGATAGGTGCGTTCTACGCAGCGGTCATCCTCCATCCCAGCATCGGCTCTGGGGCAAATAGCGAGTCCGTCTCGGATAGAGTGGTTGCTGGAGCGAATTGCAAATGGGCGTGATCGGGCTAGAGATAAAGAGTGTCAAGGAATTGTTTTCGGGTCGGCATTTCGATCGAGAGATTATCATTTTGTGCGTGCGCTGGTACCTGCGCTATAAGCTCAGCCTGCGCGACCTGGTGGAGATGATGGCCGAGCGCGGGCTGCAACTTGCCCATACGACGATCATGCGCTGGGTGCAGCGGTATGTTCCTGAGTTTGAGAAGCGCTGGGTTCGCTATATGCGCCGAAGCGGCCGGTCGTGGCGGGTGGACGAGACGTATCTGAAGGTCCGTGGCCGCTGGGTTTACCTTTATCGTGGGGTAGACCGGGATGGCAACACCGTCGATTTCCGGTTGAGCCTGAAGAGGGATGTGGCCGCCGCCAAGGCGTTCTTCCGTAAAGCGCTTCGCACCCAAGGCCGCGCTCCTGTCAGCATTACTCTGGATGGCTATGCCGCGTCGCATCGCGCCGTACGTGAAATGCCCACTGAAAATAAAGCATGGAAGCAGAGCAAACTGCGATCGTCGAAATACCTGAACAACCTGATCGAGCAGGATCATCGCGGGATCAAATTCCGGACCAGGCCCATGCTCGGCTTCAAGAACTATGATTGCGCGGCCACGACGATCGCCGGCATCGAACTGCTCCGCCGCATCGGCAAGAACCAATTCTCGCTTCGTCCCTTGCGCGTCAAAGACCAGACTGCGCCTACCATCTGGAATGCAGTGCTCGCCGAATGAACCCGGGCCGGCCGAGAGGCCCTGCCATCCCTGCCTCCAATATTTGCACCAGAGCCGGAAGCTTGTCGTGGCTTTGGAAGCTGCTCCACACACCCGGCCGCATCGTGATCACCCCGCATTTTTCGTTCCTTGTGATATAAACCCTGATTCCATGGGTTGGAGTCATGGCGGTAGGTTTTGCGTTCGGGAAATTGTTGGTCAGATCTGATCGTCGCAAATGGATTCTGGCAATAGGAATTTGCGCGACAACCTTGTTCTTCCTGCTTCGCGGGTTGAACCTTTACGGAAATGGGGTCGCCGGGCTGCCGTTTGGATACCTACGCTCAACCGGGCCGTGGAGTTTTCAGCCTACGGTTTCCTTAACCATGATATCGTTTTTCAACACCCTGAAGTATCCGCCCTCACTGGACTATCTTTTGATGACACTCGGGCCTTCACTGATCCTGCTTGCGTTGCTTGATGGCGTAAAAGCAGAAAAGGGGCTTGGCCGGATTTTGTTGGTATATGGGCGAGTGCCGTTGTTTTACTACGTCGTCCATCTTTATCTCATTCACATCATGGCAATCCTGGTCGCTCTTGCGTCCCACCAGCCCCTATGGCACGGTCCGATCGTAGCGGCTCCGACACCCTTGGGCTATGGCCATGGTCTGCCAGTCGTTTACTCGGTGTGGATTCTGGTTGTGGTAATGCTGTACTGGCCGTGCCACTGGTTTATGCAAGTCAAGGCCCGGCACCGAAATTGGGCGTGGCTCAGCTATGTCTAAATCACTGTGTTCAGCGACAAATCATGGCTGCGAAAATCTCATGCTAATGCCGCTAGCCCTTCTTGCGAAGGCGATCCAATCTAGAAGGCCAGCCAAACAAGATTTTCCTGCAGTGATCAAGCACTGAGGTCTATAAGAAATTCTATGCTCATATTCTCCGAATTCAATATCGAATTTACTTTGCCTGCCCCAGCAGCCATGATTGCCCTGCTTCATCTGCATCCATCGCTCCAACCCAGGCTTCGTTCGGCTGACGAACTGCTGGTCGAATCGCTGGGTGTTCCCCTTCCGCCCAATACCGTTGTCCCAACTGTCGACTATGTCGACGCGTTCGGGAATCGCTGTTCCCGGTTCTCGGCACCCACCGGCCATCTCAGGCTTTCCGGCTCGAACATCATCGAGGCAGAGGAGTTCCCCGACACGTTGTACCCCGACGCGCAACAGATGCCCGTGGATGACCTTCCCTCCGAAGTCCTCCACTTTCTGCTTCCGAGCCGGTACTGTGAGGTCGACCAATTTGGTGCGATTGCTCACAATGAATTTGGATCCAAGAAGCCTGGCTGGGAGCGCGCCGTTGCGATCCGCGATTGGGTGCACGACAAGATCACGTTTAACTACAACGCCGCGCGGCCCACGAAAACTTCAACAGACGTTTTTATCGAAAGAGTCGGGGTCTGCCGTGATTTCCAGCACCTCGCCATCACTCTCACCCGTTGCATGAATATCCCAGCACGATACGTCACAGGCCACATAGGCGACATTCGTCAACCGTTCAGTGGTCGCGGCGATTTCAGCGCCTGGTACCAGGTGTTTTTGGACGGGCAGTGGATCGATCTCGATGCCCGCCACAATAATCCGCGGCTCGGCCGAATACTAATGGCCACCGGCCGCGATGCAGCTGACGTCGCCATCACGACTAGCTTTGGAACGACCAATCTCGTTAGGTTCTACGTGGAATCGAACGAAATAGACGCCGACGGCAACAAAGTCCCACTTCCGCAGAACGCCAGCGCCGAAGTCACTCCCGCCTCCAGTCCGAGTGAGATGAATACTCCAACACAGACCAATCGCAGTATGGAAAGCCCAGCGCAAACCCAGTCCGCGATATCTTGATTTCCCTTCATTTCCGCTTCGCCTGAGCTTAGGACACATATGGTTTGGGACCTTGTACCACTCTCGATTGGTTCCCCGTTACCACCCAGATCCGCGCCTTTTTGTGGCAGGACGGACGAAAAGACGATTTGGGCACGCTGGGGGGAGACGATGCCAGTGCGAACCTTATCAATGATCTCGGAATGGTCGGCGGCGAGTCCTACACGAACACTACGCCAAATCCATCTACCGGCGTTCCCACTCAGAATCCGTTCCTGTGGGTGGACGGAAAGATGCTCGATCTCGGCACCTTAGGGGGTACGTATGGCTACCCCAACTGGCTCAACTTCTGGGGACAGGTCGTGGGCCGATCGAACTTGGCGGGGGACCAGAGCTTTCACCCATTTCTCTGGGAAGCAGGGGCGATGCATGACCTGGGCACTTTTGGGGGTGCAACCGGCTCCGCCTGGTGGATCAATGATGCCGGAGAGATTGCCGGGTACGCCGACCTGCCAACAAACCCGACAGGCTGTTCGGGCCTGACTTGCGTGCATCACGCATTTTTGTGGAGACGCGGCGTTAAGACTGACCTGGGCACCGTAGGCAACGATCTATGCAGCCGCGCCTTTTCAATCAATCTGTACGGGCATCTTGTAGGCGAATCGGCATCCGTATGTGGGAGCAACAACACGAGGGCCGCGCTGTGGAGGGACGGCGTCGCTTATGACCTGAATGCCTTGATTCCGCCCAGCTCGGACCTTACGCTGCAAACCGCATGGGACATCAACGATCGCGATGAGATTGCGGGCGACGCTGTTCTTTCGACTGGCGAAGAGACAGCCTTCCTGCTGATCCCATGCGATGGGGATGATCCTGGCGGCTGCACGAACCCAATAGAGAGCACGGCGATGG
>JABDBE010000053.1 GCA_013288805.1 Acidobacteriota bacterium | reverse complement strand
AGTTTGCGACGCGTGCTTCTCTTATCTTCACTCCTGCGGCCCGCGCCGCGAGGAGCGCTGCGACGCTCGGGGGTGTTGCGAACCCGGAACCTGGATTCCTCGATGAGAACTCTGAGCGCATCAAGATAGGGCATGACTTCTTTCGTCGATTTTCCGGCGAACAAAATCGAGAACTCTTCTCCGCCGACACGAAATGCTTGCCCGCCGCCGCTTACGCGGGCGAGTCGCGAAGCAACCATGCTTAAAACCTGATCACCGGTGTCGTGTCCATAGGTGTCGTTGAAGCTCTTGAAGTGATCGATGTCGACGACAGCAATGCAGTAAGGCGCTTCGAGGCGCAGCAGGGCCTCGTTGAAGGCGCGGCGCGCGGGCAACGAAGTAAGTTCGTCGTGATAGGCCAGAACGTAAGTGTTCTCGATTATCGATGCGACCAAGAGCAGGCCCGCCGTCGCCCAATAGGCAACCGCGATTCGGCCCACTGCATTTGTCTGCAGGCCAAGAAGAGTCGCAGCCAGCGACCAGAGCAGGCCAATTTCGACCTGCTTGCGATAGAGAAAGATGCGGACGAGCAGAACCGCGAAGGCTCCCGCGAAAGCCAGCAAGGCAAGCTGTGGGATTTTCGTCCAATGAAATAAAGACCGGCTCAACAACGCGAAGTTAAGAAATGCCGGGCTGGCAATCTGTCCGGGGCGGCAGAGGACCGCGACGAACACGGACTCAAGGAACAGCAAGACAAGACGAGGAGTAATCGCTGGAATCGACAGGCCGCGCTCGCGAATGAGCGCCAGCACGATGAAGTTGACAGGGACGAGAAAGGCGATGGCTTCAAAGGCAATGCGACCCGGTCCGATCGCGACCGCGCGACCGCCCGAAAAGAATTCCAGGGCGCGGTGTGCCAGAAGCAGCATGAGCAGAGCGAAGAGGACGCGGCTGGAGTGGAAGCGCCAAGCGAGAAGGATTCCGGCGGCGAAGACGGCGTAATAGTAGAAGTCAACTGCGGCCGCGGAGATCGACAGAAGCCCGCCCGACAACAGGACGACTGCCGCCAGCAGGAGTATGCCGCCGGGCACGAGCAGGGATTTCAGTATTCCTTTGCTCCCCAGATCCAAGCCGGTGTGATCCTTTAGTGAAAGAAATGTGTGTCAACGAATTATCGTCGGCAGAGCGAAGCGCGAGTGAGTGGCGGAGCAGGTTCCGGGGCAAAGTTCCGTTTGCGGAAGGCAGAGACCTTCGTGCAACACGGAATCTCCAATCTTCGGCTGGTTCTTGCCTAGAATCGGAAGTGCAGGTTAGAGAAACCTTATGCGCATTCTGATCGCTGAAGACGATTCCGCACTCGCCAGCTTCGTGAAAAAAGGCCTGGACGCCGAACACTACGCGGTAGACGTTTCGAATGATGGAGAGCAGGCTCGCGCCATGGCGGGCGAATTCGACTATGACCTGGTGGTACTCGACCTCAGCCTGCCGCGGCTGGACGGAGTTGCGATTCTGCGTTATCTGCGCACGCGGAAACCCAGCATGCCGATCCTGGTGCTGACGGGGCGCACGCGAGTGGAAGACCGGGTGCAGTGTCTCGATCTCGGGGCGGACGATTATCTGGGCAAACCATTCTCGTTCTCGGAGCTTTCGGCGCGGATTCGCGCGCTGTTACGGCGTTGCCATCTACCGGCGGAATCCGTGCTGACGGTGGAGGATTTGAAGCTCGACCGGGTGGAGCGCCGGGTGGAGCGGGCGGGACGCCGCATCGATCTAACCGGCAAGGAATTTGCTTTGCTGGAATACCTCATGCGCAACGCGGGACGGCGGATTACTCGCGCCATGATCATCGAACATGTGTGGAATTTATCTTTTGATACCTGCACCAACGTGGTGGATGTGTATGTGAATTACTCGACTGCGCAGGTTGATAAGAAGAAAGTGAACCGGCTTGCAACCGCTATACAGGTCGCGTTCCAACAACTCGGAGCGTACCCAACCGCAGACATGTCGGACATGGTCGCAATCGAACCAGCGGTGACCGTCGTAAAGACTGCCCCGGTTGTGCCACCGCCCATTAGCGACGAAAACCGCGATTTGACTGAACTGCGAAATGAATTGGAGCAAGCTTTGGCGCCGGAGATTGCCCGAGGCGAAGTGGAAGTACGAACTGGACACGAGGGCCTGGTGATTAGCTTGCGGGAAGCTGGTTTCTTTGACAGCGGTTCGGCCGGTGTCAAAGTTGGCTCTCAGCAGGCTTTCAGCCGCATGGCTACACTGCTCGGGGAGCGCCAATACAACCTCCGCATCGAGGGCCATACCGATAATGTGCGCATCCACAATAACCAATTTACCTCTAACTGGGAGCTCTCGACCGCGCGTGCGACCGAAATGATTCGCTTGCTGATCACCAAATACGGTTTCGCTGCGCAGCGGTTATCGGCGGGCGGTTATGGAGAATATCATCCCATCGCCAGCAACAGCACGGAGGCTGGGCGCGCGCTTAATCGCCGCGTGGATGTGGTCGTCGTCGGAAAACACGCACCCGATCCTGCTCCAGACCGTCCGCCCGAAAGTGTGCACTAAGCTCTGCGTACCCACACGCTGTACGAAGTGCGATCACCAGCGCGGTCCATCGATCCGCTTTCGTTTCGTGAAAGATCCTCAGCCGCTGCAACGCGCCGTACTCTTACAGCATTCAATCAGATCTTGGAGCAGCTCAGGTTGAAGCCACTCAGGAATGACGAGCCGATTCAGACCGTGGCGTTGGCTGTCTCCTTCTGCCCGAGAACCTGCGTTACCTTTTGGGTAAGGGACTGCAGCGAAAATGGTTTAGACAGGTAGAACATTCCGTCTTCCTGAATTCCGTGTCGCGTGACCACATTTTCCGGATAGCCGGAGATGAAAAGAATCTTCAGTTTTGGACTTACACTCCGCAAGTCGTTTGCAAGGTCGCGGCCATTCTGCCCCGGCAAAACCACATCGGTCAGCAACAGTCGCACGATGGATTTGTATTCGCTGAAGGTGGACGTCGCTTCCGCCGCGTTCCGAGTCTTTAACACCCGATAGCCGGCGGACTCCAGAATCTCGCAAGTCACTTCGCGGAGGAACGCTTCATCTTCCACCAGCAAAATGGTTCCATGACTTCGTTGCGAATCAGTGCCTCGTGCGAACGATACCGAATCAGGCGCTGTTTCCGTGGATGATTGTATGTGATTCAACCTGTCGTCCTCCCAGCACGAAAATGTCTTAGCACCCACTCTTCCATCGGGACCACTCCACGCCGGAAACGAGAAGATGCTATGTCGCACTGCAAGTTAGGTCATAAGAGGTATCAATACGAACACTGGAACCGCTTAAGCACAGACGCTAAATAACCGTCTTGGGAAAAACCCTCCAATTTATCGGGAAATGGGTCCTAAAACGGTCGAACCGCTAACCGGCTAGAGCCTATCGAGGCCGCGACAAAAGTGTCTGCTCGGGATCAAGCACGACCTTCCGAGCGCCCAAAGACGCGGTCAAACGAAACGCAGTCTCGGGTCCGTCGGCAAACACTCGCCCCAGCAGCACCATTTTTCCTGCTACTGAAACGTAAAGCGGAACCGGCGTGACCAAATCGTCCGGCGCATCCTTCTGCACGATGACCCCACTGATCGTAGTCGATCCAGGATTGTCCGAATACTTCACCCCGTGCAATTCAAAGTGAGGAATTGCAATGCCGTTAATCCATCCTTCGTAGAACCAGTCCAGCGATTTGTGGTGCTCGTACCACAAGGAACGCGGCAACTCATTCTCGAAGGCTTGCAATAACTCGCGAGTGGTAATGGGTTTTCCCTGGTAGCGATCCCTGACCTCGCGAAGCACTCGAACGAAAGGCTCATCGGGTTGACCAGTTTTGCCGTCACCTCGGACACTTCCAATGCTGGTCCGCTCGGCGTCCCGTAGCATGAAACGCAGCATGTGGAACAGCCACGTGCCCCGACCGTAGCTGATGGCTTCGTAGCCGCTGGGGAATTGGGAGCAGGATAGCCGCGTGCCCAAGGTTACCGGGCCGTCTTCCATCAGCTCCTGCCCAGCCTTATTTTTCTGCAGGAGGTCATCTCTGTATTTATCCATCGCGGCGCGAAACTTCGCTGGGTTCTCCGATTCGAGAACCATCATCGAACTGTAATTCGCCAGAGCTTCCACGAGCCATTGGTCGCGGTAGCCGCTGTACATCACCAGATCGCCCCACCACTGGTGAGCGGTCTCGTGCGCGATGACTTGGGTGATCAGCGTCCTCTCAACTGGAGTTAAGCGCAGTTGGGATTCTTCCGCGCCTGTCAGGAACGAAGCGCTGGAGAGAAAGATCAGACCGGGCCATCCTTGACTTAGCGCTCCCGGCATTTGCACCAGTTTCAGTTCGCTGTAAGGGAACGGGCCGTAACGGCGCGCGTAGAAGCCGATTGCATGTGCGGAGGCGTCCGCGACATTTTGCGCATTCCGCGCAGGGGAAGGCTCCACTGGCACGAGAACCGGCGGAGGGTGGTGACCAAGTGGTTCAATCGGGTTTGGGATCATGGTCTTGATCGATGGCGTCGGGAATCCACGTTCCATGACCGCCGTTGCATAGGTCTCGACCGTCACATCACCAGCACGGGCAACCGCGCGATCATATTTTCCAAGATCAAATCCAGCAATAGGGATGGGGCGTTCGGATACCCAGCGGCTGACTTGTCCACCGGCTGATGAATTACCGGCGGAGACCTGATCGCTTGGGTTGGAAGAAGATTTGGCATCTGTCCGTTTTCCGGTCGCTACCAAGGTCCAGCCTGCCGGATAGTGAAATTCCAAGTCGAAGTTGGACATAGCCAGTCCGCGATTTGGATACCACATGCCTCGCGCCCCAACGTACAGCAACCCGGCTCCAGCCTCGGCAAGCACCTCGCCGCCATACACAAAGCGCAACTCCAGTCGTTGGCCCGTCTGCAAGGGCTGGGGAAAGACCACAGCAACCAGGTCGTTGCCCTGTCGGGCCAGTTGGGTTCCTTCGATTGCCGGATTGTGAATGAACTCGATCGAATGGCCATCCGCCTCCACCTGCTTAATTTGAAGGGCGCGCGATAATTCGAACAAAACCGCCCGCTGACCGCCCTGTCGCACTTCCATTTGCAAGTGCGCTTCGGCATCGATTTGAGTGGGCGGTTTTATGTCCGCACGAATCTTGTACTGAGATATCGCGATTGAATCAGGCTTGCCGCCTTCACCAACCGTCTCGTTGACAGCTTCCGCATTCTGATTCACTTCCGCGGAAGAGAACGAAGTCCACACGTCGTAGAAGCTTATGCCCTCGGTTGTTTTCAACTGACCGGCCCAGACTTGCTCCGGCGTGTCTTCGTCAAAGTAAAGATCGAAGGCTCCCAGTCTCAACCCTTGCAAGTGGGCATGCAGGAAGCGATCATGCTCGTTTTCCTGCGTGGCGGGCGTTGCGGTGTCTCCGTGCGCTCCGCCGTCGACAGGTAAGAATTTACTGAATGTCATAAACAGACGGAGCGCGTCCCCTTCGGCCAGACTGCTGGCGATCTCATTCCACTGCGAGAGGAAGGCCTCGCCGTTATCGACCGCCACCAGGGACGGTCGCAACTCGGGATAGGTATCGTCGTTGAAACGGAAGTATGCAGTTACGAACCGTTCTTCCAAAATAGCCTCGTTGGTAAACAAAGCCATGGATGCGCGCTCGTAGCGGTTGGGCGGTGGAAGCAAAACTTCGCCATCCCCTTCAAAGAAGGCTCCCGTCACGCGGCCAGCGACGTCCTCGGTAAATGCGATAGTGCCGTCATTGAGAGTGATCTGAATGGCTGCCCGATCGATGGAAACATCACGCACACGATAGACTCGTGTTTTGCTCAGACCCGCGCTGCTCAATTTTAGATAGAGGTTCTCAGCGGAGTTGAGCTGCGTGGTTGCTGGCTCGTGGGCGGGGTTGGGAGAGCTTTGGCCAAAGGGCAGCGCAACAGCAGCAGCAGCAATCAAGAACAACCAAGCGAGTGGCAGCGCTCTGGTCCGCATTTTCGAGATTACCCTGGTCACCTACGCCTGCGGCTTAATAGCTTCTAGAATGCGCCTTAGTGCGTACCTCTGTCATCTGCTCCCTGTTATCGGCTCTGCTGCTGGCCGCGGCTTGCGTGTCCGCCGAAGTCATTCATTTGAAGAACGGCCGCACTATCTGGGCGGACCACGTCCGGGACACCGGAACCCACATCGAATACGATCTCGGCGATAACACTTACTCGATTCCCAAGTCGCTGGTGGATCACGTCGATGCTGGCGGAACGCCGCCTGGGTATGCTCCAACCGACGGAACCGGAAAGCAGTCCCACGATCTGCCGGAGTTCGCTCCCGCCGACAACTTGAAAAATGATCCTACACTCATCGGCAAGATCATTCAGGACGGCCGGGTCGATCCGGACGCGCTTTCTGCCCTGGAACAGGCCGGCAACGGCACCGCCACGGCTGCTGGCTACTTTATCGCCGGCAAGCATGAATTCGATCATGGAAATTTCAGCAAAGCGCGAACCTATTTCGAAGCCGGCCTGCGTTTCGATTCACAGAATCCCACGATTCTGAATTACTACGCCGCCCTGTTGGTTAGAACCGGCAATGCCACCGAAGCGTTGCCTTATGCCGAGCGAGCTGTCCGCAGTGCGCCAGATTCGCCTGACGCGCTCACCGTGCTGGGATACGTCCAGTTCGCCGCCGACCGTACTCAGGACGCCATACGCACCTGGAAGCGCTCTCTGGAACTCCGTCCCGATGCCACGGTGCAAAAGTACCTGGAGAAGGCGCAGCGCGATGCCACTGCCGAGGCCGACTACACGGAAAACGAGAGCAGTCACTTCGTGCTGAAATATGAAGGCAAGCAGACATCGGATGCCCTCCGCGGCCAGCTGCTCGCCACCCTGGAGTCGGAATACGACGACCTCGTGCGTGAACTCGGCATTGCTCCACGCAATAGCATCCCCGTGGTTCTCTACACCGAGCAGTCCTTCTTTGACGTCACCGAGGCGCCTTCATGGAGCGGGGCAGTTTTTGATGGAAAGCTACGAATCCCGATCAATGGATTGACCTCGGTCACGCCCGAACTGGCGCGCGTGCTTAAGCACGAACTTGCACACTCCTTTATCCGCCAGCTTTCTGGCGGGCGTTGTCCGCAGTGGCTCAACGAGGGTATCGCTCAGGCGGTCGAACCCAAGCAGATCGCTCATGGTAAGCTTCTGGCGGATCTGTTCCGCGACCAACGTGAGATCCCGCTGAACGCTCTTGAAGGCAGCTTTATGCAGTTCTCGAGCACTCAGGCCACTGTGGCTTATGAAGAATCCCTCGCCGCCGTGCAATACATCAGCGACACCTATGGCATGAGCGATGTGCAACGGATTCTCGAAAGACTGGGACAGGGAAGTTCGACGGAAGCCGCTCTGCGCGCCACCATTCACTCAGATTATGGCCAACTGGAAGCAGATGTCGGCAAATACCTGGTCAGTAAATTTGGAAATTAGGAGAACCCGAAGAGTTGTAGGTGCAGCTCTTTCAAGGCCATCTTTGATCGGAATCCGCGCTTTTCTACCCGTCCATTCGTATGGGAGCACACCCGGGCCCGGCTTTTTGGTTGGTTTTTGTCGAATTCTGTGCTAACGTCTCGGCTCGATTTGCCATGCGCGCGCTCCTCCGTTCTCGCGAGTCTCAGTCTGTCGCCGTGCGTGATTCTGTCCACTCCGACGTATTGGAAGTCCACGGAGCCGAACTGGCCTCGGCCTATTATGGTCTCCGCATGGCGGGCGATTTCTGTGATTTCATCCGCGTGGGCCCTACACGCGTTCTGTTCGGCCTGCTCGACGTTGCTGGCGGTTTGAACGACACCCGGTCCATTACCTCTGCTGCCCAACACACCTTCCGAACTGCCGGGATTGAGCTATTTGCCCGCCGGGATATGAACGAGGCCGACGTGATGATGGAGCTATGCCTGCGATTGAACCAGGCCGTCTTAAAGGCTGCGGAGGGGGTTCGCTCGTGCCCGGCCTTCGCTGGTTCCTACGACGAAAATCTGGGCATAATTTGTTACTTCAATGCAGGCCATACTCCGGGACTTATCCGGGATCGCAACGGGATTAGCGAACTTCCCGCTACCGGCCTGCCTCTGGGGCTTTTTTCCCATATGACCTCTGATGCGCCCATGGTCGCTCTCGAGCCCGGCGCCGCGCTTCTTCTCGCGTCACGCGGCGTGGTCGAGGGAAAACGGAAATCGCAAGAGTTTGGAATGCCGCGAGTGAAGGAAGCGCTGCGGAAATCCAATCGAGCAGGCGCCAAAGAAATCTGCGTATCCGTGCTTGATCAGATGCGGCTGTTCATGGGAAACGCGCGTACCCACAACGACGCTACCGCGCTCGCCCTGGCTCGAAATCCCCAAGAACTCGCCGTTTAGGGGACTTTTGTTGAGCCTTCCACCGTGCGAAGCGGTTTGCCCAAGCGCGTAGTCGGTGTCACAATGCTTAAATGCAAAAATCTTTAACTACGCTGGCAAGTGCAATGGCCGCTGCGATCATGCTGCTCGGGAACGCCCTGGCGCAGCAGACTCCCCCGGCAACGACTCAACCGACTCCTGCGGCGGGAAGCCAGACTGCTTCCCCCTTCAAAACGCAAAAAGATAAAGTCAGCTACGCCATTGGGATGAACATTGGGACGACGCTCCATAAGCAATCGGTTGACGTCGATCCAAAAGTGCTGCAACAAGGCCTGGAGGACGCTTTTACCGGCGGTAAAACGCTCCTTTCTGAAGATGAAGCGCGTGCCACCCTCACCGAGTTCCAAACCGATATGCGCAAGAAGATGCAAGAGAAGATGCAGGCGGAGGGCGAGGAAAACAAGAAGGAAGGCGCCACATTCCTGGCTGCAAACAAAGCAAAAGATGGCGTAGTCACGCTGCCCAGCGGTCTCCAGTACAAGATTCTGACCCCCGGTACAGGGCCGAAGCCCACAGCGAGCGACTCCGTTGTGTGCAACTATCGCGGCACACTCATCGACGGCAAGGAATTCGATAGCTCCTACAAGCGCGGCCAGCCCGCGACATTTCCGGTCAGTGGAGTCATCAAGGGTTGGACGGAAGCCCTTCAATTGATGCCTGTAGGATCGAAGTGGCAACTTTTTGTCCCATCCGACCTGGCTTACGGCGAGCGCGGTCAAGGTCCAGACATTACCCCAAACGCTACCCTTATCTTTGAAGTGGAGCTGATTTCCATCCAGAGCAAGGACAAAGGTCAAGACAAAGCGCCAGATAATGACAAGAAGTAGCGGGATCATTGCTGGAGGCTGATGATAATGGTCGGCTCCTTCCCGTTTTAGCGGAAGGAGCCTGCCTTCATTTGTTCGCGACCCGCAATGCGCGATGTAGAGGCAGGGCAAAAAACACCGCCAACGCTACATTCAGGAGCAGACTGAGCGGTACGTTCACCCATGCCAAAGCAATGCACGCCAGGTAAAGCACTGGCCCCACTGCATACTTGGCCGAGATTTTGTCCGTAGCCGCGGAATCCACGTCATCGCCTAGCAAATGGCGGTTTGCATATCTCCACAAGAGGTTGAAGAAGACGGCAATGACGAAATAGGTTCCGTGATACAGAATCGCCGCCACCCGCTGATCGCTTTGGCCGAGATGTTGCGCCAGCACGGCCGTCGGAAACGGAACCGCAGTTACACCCAGCAAAAGAAGAAGGTTCAAAAACAGAAGCGCATTATTCGATCGCTTGATGTGAGTGAACAAGCGATGGTGATTGATCCACATAATCCCGATGAAGGCGAAACTAAAGACAAAGGCAAAATAAGAGGGCCACTGCCGGAGAAGTTGGACGGAGAGCTCTCCGCTGCCAGCAGCCGGAATCTTGATTTCCAGAATCAGCAGAGTAATAGCAATGGAAAAAACGCCGTCCGAGAAGGCTTCGATGCGTGCCGTTTCTTTCTCCATAAGAAACCGCTCGGTCTCGACGCGCTGGTCTACCGGCTCCGAGCTTTCTTTCGCGCAGGCCCCGCATTCGGCGGCCGATTCACGATTGGCGCTAGTTCGTCGGCAGTTACGAAGATCGGCTCGATGTCGGTGGGGATTCCCTGTAACCCATCCAGCGCCTTGCGCACAGCGGGGCGCATGACGCCCAGTTCGTCGAGCATTTTTTTTGCGCCGGCATAGTTGCCCTCGGCCTCGATGGTCAGGAGATCATGATCGAGCGCCGCGATTGCAGATTTGATCTTTGTCATGTCCACCGAAAAGGTGCCGTCGGGATGTTGGACAAACGCGCCCTTATCCATCAAATAATTGAACTGCATTGCCATGCCTTTGCCGTGAGCATCGTTTAGCCCGAAGCGCAGGCTGCGGAATGCTGAAGCCAGATACGTCGTGTAAAGCTGCCGCTGCGCGGCCTCATCAGATGGTAACGACGCGCCCAGTCCCATTTCCTTCGAGTGGTCCATCATGTATTGCAGAGCGAAAAGTCCCGTAACGTCGGCCTTCGGCTCTTCAATCGCGCTGTACAACTCTTTTAGCTCTTCGCGCGGCGTCGTGTCGCGGCCCTGAACTTTAATCTGATGCGGTCCCAGCCCGTGCATCAACTCGTGCGCAAGAATGTGCGTAAAGAACGGCTCAAAGCTCACATCCACCATAGCCGTTTGCGATAATGTCCGCCGCGCAATGGGCAGCAGCACGCTACGGAACTTGGCCTCCTGCACATTCTTCAGCATGACTCGCTTGCTACCCTTCTGCTGCACCACGCGGTCGTCGTTAGGCAGGTTATATGCGGCGGTCTGCACGCCGTGAGCGCCATCGCCTGCGCTAAGAATCTCGTCGACCACTCGAATCGGCGCTCCCGCACCCAGCTTCGGATTACGGTACTGCGGATCGATGGGCAAGTTGTTTTCGATGTCCTGCAGATGCTGTGTGAAAACCGAAAGCTTGGCGGACTCCTCATCATCGCGCAGGTTTACGTAAGCCTCAAATGACGCCTTGTAGCCGAAAAGTTCGTCGTTGTAGGTTTCGTACGGACCAATCGTGATGTCCAGTGGCGCATCCAGGTCCATCCACGCCATGTCGCTTTCGTAATAGTCATTGGTGAGAAATGCATCAGCTCGCAGGTTAAGAAATTTCTTCAGCGACGCATTGTCCGTCAATCCCGCCGCCTCATGAAGCAGGTTTGAGGCCTTTGTGAGGCCATCGGCATATTCCTGGCTGTAGGGCACAGCTAAAAAACTATTCGGCGCTTTGCTATTCTCCAGCGGGCGAATCACAGTGAAAAAGCTCCTTGCCTGTTCCTGCTCCTTCGGCGACAACTGCGCAACCCAGCTCTCGAAAGCATCCTTGCTCATGTTCTCGGGATAAAAATTCGCTCCTAACGGTTTGCGCGGAGGCACGCCCGGCAAGAAAGCCTTGTATTCGTCCAGATCGGACCATGGTCCCTTGTTGATCCAAAAATAATGCAATCGTGCTTTGCCCAGCGGCGTAGCATCCTTCTGCAACCGACCATAAAGCGCCAGGTTGCCGTCCCACATTTGCTGCATGAAGATGTCGTTCAGCACCCGGGCAGCCTCAATCAGCTTCACCAGCGCCTGCCGATCCCCCGAGGATAGTCTCGAGGTGTCGACTCTTAGCGGCGTCGGCGCGAAACGACTTGCCATCAGGTCGAGTTGGGCAAGATCCGGCAGCGCCGCATTCTTTTGTGCTTTCACTGAAATGCTCGTCACTCCAATAAGCAATACAAGAATAAAGCAGCCGGTGAGCTTCATGATTCTTCCTCCCATGCCGATGCGGGCGAAAACGGATTATGATAGCAGGACGCGCGGTAGCCGCGGGCGGAGATCCGGAGGTACAATTTGCAAAAGGTGGCTAGCTGCGAGCCCGCTTGGCACTTCTGACTGTGGTGCAGCCTACAGGATTCTTATGCGAAAACTTCTCCCGTACTTTCTCGTGTTCTCCGTCGTTGCGGTGTCGGTCATTCTCAGGGCAGATGATGAGGTGGTCGAAGAGATCGTCGCCCGCGTCAACAACCAGATCATCACCCGCAGCGAGTTCCTGCACAGCAAAGAAGAATTAAGGAAGGAAGCACAGCAGCAAGATCCCGTAAATGCCGACAAACTCGTCGCCGACCGCGACAAAGATGTGCTTCGCGACCTGATCGATCAGGAATTGCTGCTGGAAAAAGGCAAGGACCTCGGCATAACGGCCGATACCGAAGTTATCAAGAAGCTGGACGACATGCGTAAAGACATGAAACTCGACAGCATGGAGGAATTGGAAAAAGCCGCCCAGTCCCAGGGAGTCTCCTTCGAGGATTTCAAACAGAACATGCGCAACCAGATCATTACCCAGCAAGTGATCGGGAAAGAAGTTGGCTCAAGATTAGTTATCGACAAAGACCAGGAACAGAAGTTTTACGAAGAACACAAAAACGACATGGAGCAGCCGGAGACGATTCGATTGAGTGAGATCCTGGTTTCCACCGAAGCCAAGCCGAACGATCCCACCGACGAAGCGCAACGGATCAAAGCAGCCCAGGCGAAGGCTGACGACCTTCTCGCCCAGATTCGCAAAGGCGCCAAATTCGAAGACGTCGCCAAGAAAAACTCCGATGGGCCCGCTGCCGCCCAGGGTGGAGACCTCGGTGACTTTAAACATGGGACCATGGCCCAGCAAATCGAAGACAAGACCTTCGCCATGAAGCCGGGTGAGGTAACAGACGTAATCCAGGCCAAGCAAGGGTTCATCATCCTGAAGGTCACCGAGCATCACAATGCGGGGGTTCCTGCGTTCAGCGAGGTCGAGCCGCGAATTCAGGACGCGCTCTACATGAAAAAGCTGCAGCCCGCGCTACGCGATTACCTCACAAAACTGCGCGAGGATGCCTTCATCGATATCAAAACCGGCTACGAAGACTCGGGCGCCAGCCCTAACCAGACCAAGCCTATCGAGACCGCGAATAAAGAGCCCAGCGCCAAGGATCTCAAAAAGAAGAAAAAATTCGGCCTGTTTTAGTTTAAGCTTGGCCTGAACCGACGGAGTGCGTGGACTGAGCCTAGCCCGCGGACTAGGGTCTGTGTCACGCGTCCCGGAGCATTGGACCATGAAGGAATTCTTCTTATCGGATTGCGGCCACCACGAAAACAAGGTCATCACTTCGACTTTCGTGGTCGTTTCCAAACAAGTTAAGCCGAAGAAAACCGGCGAACCGTATTTGGCGCTGATCTTGGGTGATCGGACCGGTCAGCTCGAAGCCAAAATGTGGGATAACGTCGAGGATGCGATCGACGCCTTCGAGCAGGATGACTTCGTCAAGGTCAAAGGTCTGCTCAACAAATATAAGAACCGCTTCCAGATTACCATCCACAAGCTGCGCCGATTGGGCGACTCCGAGATCGACTTCTCCGATTATTTGCCCAAGACCACCAAAGACATCGGCGAGCTGTGGCAGACCCTGGCCACTTTCATCGCTTCCTTTCGCGACCCCCATCTCAAGGCGCTGGTAGAAGCTTTCATGTCGGACCCCGAGATTGCGGAGCCCTATCGTAACGCTCCCGCCGCGAAAACTCTGCACCACGCCTACATCGGCGGATTACTCGATCACGTAGTGTCGCTCTTCCGATCCTGCGATTTGATGTGCCAGAATTATCCCCAGATTAACCGCGATCTTCTGCTCACCGGCGTTTTCCTGCACGATATCGGCAAGATTCACGAACTTACTTATAACCGCTCGTTCTCCTATACCACGCGCGGCCAGTTGCTCGGCCACATGATCATCGAACTGGAAATGCTGCAAGCCAAACTGGCTCAGTTCCCCGACTTCCCCGACGAACTTAAGATCCTGGTCGAGCACCTCATCATCAGTCATCATGGGGAATATGAATTCGGTTCGCCAAAGCTGCCCATGTTCCCCGAGGCTCTGATGTTGCATTATCTCGACAATCTCGATTCCAAGATGGAAAGCATGCGGGCTCATTTCGAACGCGAAGCTGCCTCCGATGGCCCTTGGACCGGGTACAATTCTTCTCTGAGCCGTCCGCTGTTGAATTCGGCAAAATTCCTGGAGAAGAAGAAGCCAGTTGTGGCCTCGTCGCCAGAAGCGCCCGCCCAGGAGTCGCCGACGGCGGAAGCAACCGAGGCGCAACCAGTGGAAATCAAAGAGCCGTAGGTTGTCTCTGAGAACCGAGAACTGCAATCTGATAACTGATTTTTCTCATCCTCAATGCTCGACTTCACTCGCTTCAAAGTCCTGACCTTCGACTGCTACGGCACCATGATCGACTGGGAAACCGGCATCTTCTCCGCTTTGCGCCCAATCCTCGCCGCTCACAGGAAATCAATTCCGGACTCCGACCTTCTGCAGGTGTACTCTGAACTCGAAGCGTCCGCCGAGCAAGGGGAATTTCTGTGTTATCGGGATGTCCTGCAGTCCGTAGTCCGCGGCTTCGGTGAGCATCTCGGGTTTGCACCAACCGCCGACGAAGTTCATTCTCTACCGGAATCGCTGGCGAACTGGCAGCCGTTCCCTGACACCGTCGAGGTCTTGCGCAAGCTCAAGGGCCGCTATCAACTCGCCGTGATCTCCAACGTGGACGATGATCTGTTCGCCGCGACGGCACCCAAACTCGGAGTAGGATTCGACCACGTAATCACCGCCCAGCAAGCCGGCTGCTACAAACCGTGCATAAGAATCTTTAAACTTGCGGAAGAACGCATGGGTGTAAGCCTTGACCAGTGGCTGCACGTCGGGCAAAGCATCTACCATGACGTAATTCCCGCTCAGTCGTTGGGCATCGCAACCGTTTGGGTAAATCGTCCTTCGCCCCGACCCGGCGCTGGAGCCGCCAAAGCCGCCGCCGGAAAACCAGACTTGGAAGTTCCCAACCTGCGGGCCCTGGCAGAACTAGCCACTTGAATATTTCGTTCTGCGCCATGGCCAACGCGGTACACTCTTCAGCCGGGACGACGTTGCCATTCGTGGAAAGTTTGAGGAGATGATGATGCGTGTTCTTATCGCCAGCTTTGTCTTGATGTCTGCGTTTTTGTCGGCGAGGTCAGCTCAGCAGACAGACTCACCCAACGATCAAACCAATCAGAAGAAGCCGGCAACGCAGGCGACCAAGACTGAAAAAAAGGCGCCAGACACGACCAAGCCCGCAGAACCGTCTGCGTCCGAGGAGCACAAACCCGACGCCGCCAAAGACGCCACCAGTGACAAAGACAAAGAAGAGCATTTCGATGTCACCGAAGTAGCCCCGGTCGTCACTCACCATCAGATTACCCTCGACGGCAAAGTGCTCAAATATTCGGCGACAGCCGGGCGCCTTCCCATCAAACGTGAAGACGGCAAGATCGAAGCGGAAATGTTCTTCGTCGCCTACGCCCTGGATGGCCAGGAGGCCAACAAGCGTCCTCTGACTTTCGCTTTCAATGGTGGCCCAGGTTCGGCTTCGGTCTGGCTGCATATGGGAGCCCTGGGACCCAAGCGAGTGGTTCTGCAGCCCGATGGGTTCATGCCCGCGGCGCCATACCACCTCGCGGACAACCAATACACTCTCCTCGATAAAAGCGACCTTGTCTTGGTCGATGCGATTGGCACCGGATTCAGCCGGGCTGCCGATGCGGAACTCTCGAAGAAATTCTGGGGGGTGAAAGGCGACATCGAGGCGTTTTCGGAGTTCATCCGCTTGTATCTCACGCGCTACGAGCGCTGGACCTCGCCGCTCTTCTTGCTGGGCGAAAGCTACGGGACCACACGCGCCGCCGGCGTATCAGGCTATCTCGCGGACCGCGGGATTGCCTTCAATGGAATCACACTGCTCTCTACCGTTCTGAATTTCGAAACCCTGCAGGACAACAAGACTAATGACCTGCCTTATGTCCTGCTGATTCCGTCCTTCACCATGATCGCGGGCTTCCACCACAAGCTGCTGCCCGACTTGAACGCAGATATGACAAGAACCCGGCAGGAATCGGAACAATGGGCGTCGACGGAATACGCGTCAGCCCTGGCTAAGGGGGACGCGCTAACGCCGGACGAGCGCCAAAAGGTCATCGATCAAATGGCGCGCTACACCGGTTTGAATAAGCAACTCATCGACGATGCTAATCTCCGCATCGATGTGGTCAAGTTTACGCACAATCTTTTGCTGGATCAGAAAGTCCGCGTAGGCCGGCTGGACGGCCGCTTCACCGGCCCAGATCCTGACGGTCTGCTGGATACGCCGTTCTACGACCCGACCCAATCGGCAATTCTTCCGCCCTACACCTCGGTCTTCAATAACTATGTGCGCACCGAATTGAGCTACCAGTCTGATATGCCTTACCACGTGTTTGCTCAGGGGGCAGGATTCGAGCATTGGGATTGGGGATCCGGCATCGAAGGCTTTCCCGACACCGCGACTGCGTTGCGCCAGGCCATGGTGAAGAATCCGTATCTGAAAGTGCTGGTCATGGAAGGCTATTACGATCTGGCCACTCCGTACTATGCCGCGAATTACACCATGGATCACCTGAACCTGGGAGAAAAATACAGGCAAAATATCTCCTTCGCGACCTATGAAGCGGGACACATGGTCTATTTGCCGTTGGAGAGCCTGAAGAAAATGAAAAATGACCAGGCGAATTTCATGGAAAAGGCTGGAGCGGCGCGGTGATGCTCTCGACTCGTTTCGATTTGCCGCAGCGAATTCTTGGGTCCGATAAAATACACGCATTCCTGCTACGCGACTAAAATAAATAGGTCGAAAACCGGGAGATCACATGGCAACCGCCACCACTCGCGCAAATCCGCTCGCTTATCTCACCGACCAATTGGACGAACTCAAGGCCAAAGGCACGCACTTCCGTCTGCGTGTGCTGGACGACGAACAGGCTGCGGTGTGCACCTTCGACGGCAAGAAAGTTATCAACCTTGCTTCGAATAATTATCTCGGCCTGACCACGCATCCCAAACTTCGCGAGGCCGCGCTCGAAGCCACGCGAAAATACGGAGTGGGTTCAGGTGCGGTGCGCACCATTGCGGGCACCATGAAGATCCACATGGAACTCGAAGAAAAGATCGCCCGCTTCAAGAACGTCGAAGCCTGCGTGGTCTTTCAGTCAGGATTCGCCGCCAATGCAGGCACGGTCTCAGCCGTCCTTGGCAAGGACGATTTCATTATCTCCGACCAACTGAATCACGCTTCCATTATCGACGGCGCTCGTTTGTCGCGCGCAAAGATTCTCGTTTTCGAACACAAGAACATGGCGCAGGCCGAAGAACGATTGGCGAGCATTAAAGACCAGCCAGGGAAAAAGCTGCTGATCACCGACGGAGTCTTTTCCATGGACGGCGATATCGGCCCCCTGCCTGCGCTGTGCGATCTCGCCGAAAAGTACGGCGCGATCATGATGGTCGACGACGCTCACGCCTCCGGTGTCCTCGGCCGAAATGGTCGTGGCACGATAGATCATTTCAAAATGCATGGCCGCGTCGATATCCAAGTAGGAACGCTCTCGAAAGCCATCGGCGCACTGGGCGGTTATGTTTGCGGTACTCGTGACCTCATCGACTTTCTCTATCACCGCGCCCGCCCATTTCTGTTTTCCACATCGCATCCACCCTCAGTCGCGGCCACGTGCATTGCCGCTTTCGATGTCTTAGAAAACGAGCCCGAGCGCATCGAGCACCTCTGGGAGAACACGCGCTTCTGGAAAAAAGAACTAGCCCATCTTGGCTTCAACATCGGAGGCCAGACCACGCCCGCCAGCGAAACCCCAATCACGCCCATCATCATCGGCGATGGCAAACTCACCATGGACTTCTCCCGCGAACTCTTCAAAGAGGGCGTCATGGGTACTGGCATCGCCTTCCCCACGGTGCCCGAAGGCAAAGCTCGCATCCGCACCATCATGACCGCCACGCATACCAAAGAAGAACTGCAGCAAGCGTTGGAGGTCCTAAAGCGAGTCGGAAAGAAGATGGGGATTGTGTAGTTGACCGGAACGTAATGCAAGAACACAGTGTGCAGGACGCGGCCTAATCAGTTATTTCTGCGATGGGGAAATGTACCTTTCGTAGCCAGCCACACAAAGCCAAAGGTCTCCCTCCTCATTGTTGTAGCCCTCACGCTGACACTCCGGAAGTTGGGCGATTTTCGTCATACAAAGCATGCAGTGCTCATGGTCCCAGCCGGCCGGAATTTGCCAGGTTGTAACTGAACGCGCCCGTTCGATGTACTTGGGAATCGGCCAGTCATTGTTCGTTCCATTAACCACTTGTTAGTCCTCTTCCTCAGCGCGCAGCCGCGGCCAACTCTTGTCGAACAACCTGTTTGTTGGTCTGGGGAAATCGGGCTTTAGCTTCAATCCCCAGCCGTCCGGCGTAGTAAAGCAACTTGTCCACGCTCTTCTTGGCAACTTTTCCGTTGAGCAACTCGCTCACCCGCGGCTGAGGCTCCGCCAGGATCACCTGCAATTGCTTTTGCGAATACTTCCGTGCGTGCCTCAGGATGGCTTGGTATAGATCCGCTTTGAACTTCAAGGCGGTCGCCTGCTCGGGTGAGAATCCCAGGTCATCGAGCACATTGCCCCGCGTCACGTGAGTTGCTTTATTCCGTCCGCCGGCCATGCTTTTTCTCCTGGATTATCCGTGCCCTGACTGCCTTGAGTCGTTGCCGCGCCACATCGATTTCCTTCATCGGCGTTTGGCGGCTTCTCTTTTCAAAACAGTGCAAAACATGGATTACGTCGCGAACTCTCGACAAGTAAATCACGCGATACCATGCCCGCTCATCCTGATCACGCAGCTCAAACACTCCTGGACCGATAGAGCCCATTGCCCGATAGTCCGTTGGCTGCTGTCCCTGCTGCAACAAACGCAGGTCAAATCCCAAGTTGTGCTTTGCCTCATCGGGAAACGAGCTAATTACTTCCCTGGAATCGCCTTCCCAAGCAATTACTGCGTCTTTGGGAGCGCTCGAGTCCATTCATCACCTAGTGAGTATAGCGCACATTCAGGCAGAAATATACTTTAAAATGTATAAGTACTTAATCGGCTCGATATACGATCTTCCCGCTCACGATCGTGGCGACAACTTTCCCCGAAAGCTGCCAGCCATCGAAAGGAGTGTTGTGCGATTTCGAGCGGGACTTCGCGGCCTCAAAGGTCCAGCGTTTCTTGGGATCGAAAATGGTTAAGTCGGCATGATTGCCGCGTGCGAGTGTGCCCCGGCCTCTGAGGTCGACCACGCGCGCGGGACCAGCGGTGAACAGTTCGACGATTC
>JABDBE010000052.1 GCA_013288805.1 Acidobacteriota bacterium | reverse complement strand
CGCAGCGAGAATCACGGTCGCGCTGGGCTGCAGGGAAACAATCCGTCGCGGGGTGTGGTCAATCGGCACGATAAAGCAATCTTACAGGCCTTTGGATTCGATGCGCGTGGCGGGAGGAGACCGTCTGTAGCGGTTTCGTAAAGAGGTAGCTTTGCAACGTGGCTACGTTCATGGCACGATACAATTCCCGGAATGTATTCTCCGGAGCTTCTTGATCACTTTGAGCACCCGCGTAATGCGGGCGAGGTTGTGAATGCTGATGTCACGGTGCAAGTCGAAAATCCGGCTTGCGGGGATATCTTGAAACTAAGCTTGAAGGTTGAGAATGGACACATCGCCGAAATTCGTTTTCTTGCCAAGGGCTGCGTTCCCGCCATGGCTTGCGGTTCCGCGCTCACAGAGTTGGTCCGCGGGAGAACGATAGAAGCAGCCAGAGGATTGCGACGGGAAGATTTGGTGCAAGCAGTCGGCGGTCTGCCAGAAACTTCCATTCATGCCAGCCATCTTGCTATGGATGCGCTGGCGGCAGCGTTGAAGCAAGTCAAAATCTAGCCACGGATTTCACAGATGAACGCGGAGTTACTGGACAAGAAAAAAGTAGGTCCCTCCATTCCGCTTCGCTCCGGTCGGAATGAAAGAGTTGTTTGTTATTGAGGTTGCCTGCCATCCGGCCAGTAGATTCTCCAGCCGCGCTCGCGTGCTACCTGCTCCAGATCGGGGTTCGGATTCACGGCGAAACTATGCTGAGCAATGGCAAGCATGGCGGCATCCCAGCGGGAGTTGCCGAATGCCGCGTCGGGATCTTTCCCGACTACTTCTCGGATCGCTCGCGGCTTGCCTTCGCCGGAGGGCACTCGAATCAGGCGATTGGTGATGCGTCCTTCATCGATCTCAACGGCTGCGGCTAAAATTTTCTTTTTGTCGATCCCAAAATGTTTCATGGCTGCCTGAATCACCCACTCGTTGGTAGAGGAAACGGCCCAGACATCGCAGCCCTGGCTTTGGAGTTGCCGAACCAGATGTCGCATCTCGGGAAAAATCTGCTTCACGAAGTTCTCATCAAAGAATTCTTTGGCAAGCTGCTGGACCTCGGACTCTGCTAACCCGGCGTGGATGGTCACCATTTCGCCGCACATGTCATCTTCGGTGACTTTGCCGGCTTTGTAGTCGGCATAGCGCGTCCGCACCCAGCGCTCGACATCGCCGGAAAGCACGCCTCGCTTCAGTTCCCAGTCAAAAAAGCGCTCACCGGCGTCGCCCGACCACAACGTGCCATCGCAATCAAACACCGCGAATTGAGGGCGAAGGTCGAGAACTGAATGGATAAAATCAGAAGCTGGGATAGTTGTAGTTGAGGTCAATTGAGTCATTCCATTTCCCGTGAAGTTTTCGATCGGGGCTACTTAGATAATGCCGCATACTCCTCGGGCGTGTCGACATTCAATGTAACCAGCGGATCATCAACGGCAACGTAGGCGACGTGCTGGAGATTCTGGTGTTCGATATCGCGCGCGTTCGCGGTCGGCGCAGCTTTCAAGAAAGCTTCGATCATCTCTCGTGCCACCAAATAGGGATGCCCATGCTTTCCGTTGAATTCGGGGACAACGGCCCATATGTCACTTGCAGCGTCGGTGAATGCCGAGCAAAGCGTTTGCAAGGTTGAAGTATTTGCTGGCGGGCGATCGACAAGCGTGACCATCGCAGAGTCGCGGCCTTCGTTCAGAACTTCCCGCAGTCCAACCTGAAGTGAACTAAACTGTCCCCGGTCAGGGTCAGGATTCCGCACCAGCGATGCGCCGTTGGCATAGACGAGGGGCGCGAGATTGTCTTCATTCTTGCCCACCACCACAATGACCTTATCGCTGAACAGATCGAGAGCCTGGATGGCGGCGGAAAGAAAAGTCTGGCCCGCAGGCGCAGCGCCGCTCGCCGCTGGCGGCCAGGGGAGCAGTGCCTTGTCCGTGCCCATGCGCGTGGATTGGCCGGCAGCAAGGATCACGGCGTAAAGGCCAGGCGCGTGGGACATGAGCTGAAGATAGCAGAATTCTTGCGGGATGATTGAAAATGAAATCGGTTGTCAGTCGCCGGTTCTCGGTTCTCAGATCAGGCTAGTCTTCTTTGTGAGCCTCAACCGAGTGCTCGGCCGAATTCGATTCGATCGTGCGGCCTTTGAACCAACTCATATGAGGCAAGATTCGTTCCGAACGGCGACGCACGGCAATCAACTCAGCCGTTATCGCGACTGCAATTTCTTCCGGCGTGATGGCGCCGATATCCAAACCGACGGGCGCGTGTACGCGCTCGAAAAGTTCGGCTGAAATCCCTTCTTTGGTCAACTCGCGGAATATCGTAATCGTCTTGCGCTTGGAACCGATCATGCCAACGTAGCGGGCTTCAGTTTGCACCGCCCAGCGTAGGACCCGCATATCGTCGCGGTGTCCGCGAGTCACGATCACGATGTAAGACGACTGATTCGGCGAGAGCCCGGACATCGCATGTTCGAAATCTTTCGCGATGACTTCTTTGGCTTCTGGGAAACGCTCGCGGCTAGCGTAAGTCTCGCGGTCGTCGACTACAGTGACCTCAAAACCAGCGCCCCGAGCCACCTTGTAAAGATTGACTGATACATGACCTGCACCGAAAATGTAAAGTAACGCTGGAGGCAGGACGGGCTCGATGAAAATGTCGAGCGTGCCACCGCAGACCAGGCCGGTGTCGTACTTCGGATCTTGATTAAGGTTGAAAGTCAGACTGCGCGGCTTCTCGCTTTCCATTACTTCCCGGGCGGCCTGCCAGACTTCGGCCTCGACGCAACCTCCGCCAATGGTACCGGCGATGGAGCCGTCGTCGCGCACCAGCATCTTCGCGGTCTCGAACGAGGGGATCGAGCCGCGCACGTTGACGATGGTTGCCACAGCACCCCGGCGGCCGTCCTGCCGCAGCTTCACGATTTCCTCGTAGATGTCCATCCAAGCTCGATTATTGGGTTTTTCCTGGAGCAAGTCAAACCGCTCGCAGGCTTGGGCGTGAGCGGCCTTTTATCCCCGAAGGAACATTAGGCCTCATACGCTGGACTCTAGTAAGAAGGGTGACGTTTGAGTAGTATTGGCGAGCTGTTCTTAAGTGCAACCCACATATCTAATCAGGAGGAATTGATGAAGCACGGTATCCGGTATGCCTTTGTGCTTGTGCTCTCTTTTATGCTTGGCTCGAACGCGTGGGCGCAATGGTCGTCCGATCCCTCGGTAAACCTCGCGTTGGCCAACAAAAGTGATGGCGCCGATCAGGTGCAGCCGAAGGTGAAGCCGTTGCCGGATCACGGATGGTACGTCAGTTGGTTTGACGCCGACCCGAACAGTCCGCCGCCGGTTGGTTACAGCGTCTTTCTGCAACGGCTAGGCCCTGCCGGGTACCAGATCTTCAAGCACAGTGGGATTGAAGTTGCCCATCTCAGCAATAGTTCCACCGAAGACTACGGCCTTGATGTCGACACTGCCGGCAACGCGCTCCTGGCTTTTCTCGATACACGCGAGGGATCGAACCAGCAGGTGACTGCGGCCAAGATGAGTCCGGAGGGAAAAGCATTGTGGGGACCGCGCGGAGTGCAATTGACCACGGGTTCCGCGAACTCCAATGGAGCGCCGAAAATAGCCGGCACGAGTGATGGCGGGGTGGTGGTCGCGTGGATCAGCAACAGCAACACCATGCTCCAGAAACTGGACGCCAATGGCAAGCCGCAGTGGGGCAACGGCGTGGTCTTGAGCAAATCCAACTATAACTACTGGCTGGCTGATCTCCACGCTGCTGACAACGGATCGGTCATTGTTTCCTGGGTGAGCAATCAGGGTTTTGGCAGCAACAATCTGCTGCTCGCTAACAAACTATCTGCCACGGGCGCGCTCATGTGGGGCGCGAATCACGTAACGCTATTCGATAACGGCTCGCTTCAGTTTGGCAACTTCCCTTATTTCGTGCCCGATGGACAGGGCGGCGCCGTTTTCAGTTGGTACACCAGCTCGCCGACACTGCAATGTTTCGCCCAGCACATTTTGGCGGATGGCAGCGCGGCCTTTGCGAAAAACGGCGCAGTGGCTTCTACGAATACCACGCAGGTGCGAGTCGATCCCGCAGCTTCTTACCGCGCTGCCACCGGCGAAGTATTTCTGGTTTGGACCGAAGAAGATTCCAACCAGGTTCTGAATGGGATCTACGCGCAGAAGTTCGGGCCGAAGGGAGGGCGGCTCTGGGGACAAACCGGTCTGGTAATCGTGCCCCTTGGCTCGGACCAGGAGATTCTCCCCACGAACGTACAGATCGGATCTGGAGCGCTGGCATTCTGGATCGACATGGTGGGGTACGGAAACGCATCGATTCAGGCCACGCGACTGATGGGTAACGGCCAGGTCAAATGCGCACAGTTCCCCGTGTCTACCCCGGAATCAAACAAAGGGAGGCCGGTGGCCGACATCGTAAGGGCGACTGGTCTTTCGGCCATCGCTTTCGAAGACGACCGCCTCGGCAGCAACGGGATTTACATTCAGAATGTGAATGGAGACTGCTCGCTAGGGCCGAAATAAACCGCTTCAGATAAAAGCCGTCGGAAAGCAAAAGCCTCGGGTCATCACTCCCGGGGCTTTTGCGGCAACTAGCGGGTACTGTTCCGGTCTGTCAGCATCAACCCTCTTCCCGGTAGCGCTCGAAGTCAAGCGTTTACTTGGTGAGCGAGACCCACGGAGGGCGGCAGATTCGACCTGCAGTGGCTGATGAGCCACTCACCCGTTTGACAGACCGCGTCCAGTACCCACTGGCAACACCCTCCAGATCTCGGCCCGTCAATGAGATATTAGCGCTCGCCAGGGCTTAACCTTTGTGAGGTCCGTCACATCCGGCGCAGCCCCGCCCAAAATGGGAATTGGTCGATCGACTTGTGGTAGCTTCTTAAAGTTCCCAAAAGACGCATGAAAGCCGTTCGTATACACGAATTCGGTGGTCCAGAAGTTCTTCGCTACGAAGACATTCCCGACGCCCAGCCGCGCAAGGACCAGGTTCTCGTCCGGATCAGAGCTTGCGCCTTGAATCATCTCGACATTTGGGTGCGCAAGGGGTTACCGGGCGTGAAGCTGCCGCACATTCTAGGCAGCGACATCGCAGGAGAAATCGTAGCCATCGGCGAATATGTTACGGGATTCGCTATCGGTCAACGCGTAGTGCTTGCGCCCATGCACTTCTGCAATCACTGCGCCAAGTGCGCCGCCGGACTGCAGAATCAGTGCCCCGAATTCACCGCGCTGGGCAACGCCGTCGACGGCGGTTATTGGGAATTGATCGCGGTCCCGCCTGTGAACGTAATTCCTATTCCCGACAATCTGGATTTCAACCAGGCCGCCAGCGTCCCTTTGGTATTTCTCACTGCCTGGCACATGCTGGTTGGTCGCGCGGGAATTCGACCGGGGCAAACCGTGTTGGTTCTGGGCGCTGGTTCCGGCGTCGGAATTGCTGCTATTCAAATCGCCAAGCTATTTCATGCGCGTGTCATTACCACGGCGGGAGACGAGAAGAAGCTGGAAAAAGCGCGTGCTCTCGGCGCGGATTTCGGTATCAATCATTACACGCAGAAGATCTCGCAAGAAGTGCGGAAAATCACCAACAAAGAAGGCGTGGACATCGTGGTCGAGCATGTAGGCACGGCGACGTGGGATGAAAGTATGAAGTCGCTCAAGCCGGGAGGAACGATCGTGACCTGCGGGGCGACCACCGGCTTCAATGCTGCATTCGACCTGCGCTTCTTGTTTTCGCGCCAACTTAATTTTCTTGGCTCTTACATGGGAACGATGTCTGAGCTGCGTGAGGTGCTCACCCACATTTTTGCTGGGCGTCTGAAACCGGTTGTGGACCGTGCATTTCCTTTGCAAGAAGCCCGCGCTGCCCACGAGTACATGGAGAAGAGCCAGATGTTCGGCAAAATTGTGCTCAACATCTAAAGTTCTATTTCTTCGTTCCTTTCTTCGGGGGCGCCGGTTTTGGCTTATTCCCGCCGCCACTGGGAGCGTGAGTTCCCGACACGATCTGCGCTTGCGTCAGGTCCACGTTCACAGAATCCCTCACCGTCACTGTCCCGTTACTTGCCGTTTTGAATGTGATGGAGAGCGTTTTGGCGTCAGTCGTGATCGTCAGATAACCAAATTCCACAATAGGGTCGACCTCGAGCGTGGTGTCGCCAATCGTGTACGGGGCTTTCGGCGTCGCCCCCTGCGGTGCTGTCGCAGCGAATCCTCCAGAGCCTGACACGATGTAAGGAGTCTGCTTGCCATTCACCACGCGCGTGAAGCGCTGGTACAAGTGAGCATGTCCCGAGAGGACAACATCCGGCCATAACCCTGCCGCCTGACAACAGGTGTCCAGATCTTTCTCAACGCCGACCGAGCCGCCGTGCTTGGCATCGACCGACGCGGGAGGATGGTGAACCGCAATAATAATGGCGCGCTTTCCCGCCTGACGATCCGGCTTCAAGCGCTTGAGTTCGCTCTGCAAGAATGCCAATTGAGCGTTCCCAACAACTGGAAACTTGCCGCCCTGCGACGAAATCACTCCCGCGCCCGAATCCAGCACGTTGCTGTAGAGGCCGATGATTGAAACGTAAGGCGCATCCAGAGTGAAATAAACCCCCGGCTGCGTCATCACCGTGCGTACCAGACCGCCCGAATCCGGGGAAGGCCCGGGAGCGTCGGCGCAAAAGTTTCGCAGGAACGCCTCCAGCGTTTGAACCTGTGGAGTCGCTGAGGTCGCACCAAAAAGCATGCCGTCGTGATTGCCGGGGATAGCAAAGATCGGACGGTCGTAATCGCGAAAGGGTTCGTAGAACTGGTCGTAATAATATTGCGCTTCGCCGAAGTTGTAGATCACATCGCCCAGGTGAAAAAAGAAAGCTGGGCCGGTCACGCCTCCGGATTGCACATCCGCCGCCATGGCATCGGCAACGCCGGCCTCATTTGCAATCGCGGTTGCGGGCACTCCCTTGGCTGCGCCCGTGTCGCCCACCGCATGGAAAGTAATTCGTCCGGTGGTGTTGATGGCGTCGAGAACTTCGGTGGGGACGAAATCCTGCAGATCGAGATAGGCCGGCACGCCGCTGCGCGGCGCAGGAAAGGGCTGCACTTGATCCTTGTGCGCCAGGTAATAAGGCGAGTTGTAGTATTGCGCGCTGGTGTTGTCGATTTGAAAAGAAGTCTCGTCGGGGCTGGGCTTCGGATCGGCATAGAGCCGAGTGCCGGGACCTGCAAGTCTTGCTCTAGTCCTGGGTAGCTTTATCCGCACTGTGTATCTCCTTAAATAGAAGCCCGCGGTGATTGTCTATTGTGATGCGGCGCGGGCATTCCGTCGCTCACGGTACGGCGCAAGACGTACGAAGGGCTCACAATCGGAAGGAAGATGGCGGAATCTTACCGCAGGGAATCGCATTGTCAAGCAGATTTTCGGAAGAATGGCAACCGCGCATCCAATTTGATTCTCATTCCGAACCAGCGTACTTTGCGCCGTGAGGAATCTGGGCGAGCCGCGCGAAGGGTCGCGTTCTTTGCGATCCGACAATCGCGCGTTTGGCTCGCTTCCTCATCGAACCGCACCTGCTGCCGGCTCGTCTTGCATTTGGACACAGCCGACCGTGACAGTTAAAATAGAGTGAATGTCGAGCGATCTCAACTTCGGCCCCTACGTCACGACTGAAAACGGCAAGCGCGTCGTCAAAGATCTGACTTACGGCAATCCCACGCCTGAAGGCGTCGTGCTCACAACCATGGACAACGCGGTCAACTGGATGCGCAAGAATTCCATTTGGCCCATGACCTTCGGCTTGGCCTGCTGCGCGATTGAAATGATGTCCATGGGCGCGTCCAGGTTCGACATTGCGCGCTTCGGCGCTGAGGTGTTTCGACCGTCGCCGCGGCAGTCGGACCTCATCATCATTGCGGGTCGAGTCTCAAACAAAATGGCTCCCGTGATCCGCCAGCTCTGGGAGCAGATGCCCGAGCCCAAGTGGGTAATTTCGATGGGTGCCTGCGCGACCTCGGGCGGCGTGTTCAACAATTACGCGCTGGTGCAAAGTGTGAATCAGGTCATTCCCGTCGACGTATACGTTCCCGGCTGCCCTCCGCGGCCCGAGCAGTTGATCTACGCCATCACTCTGCTGCAAGAAAAAATTCAGAAAGAGCGTGGCACCATCAAGCGCGCGTTGAATATCTCCTAAGCTGAGCGACGCTCGACACCCGTTCTCTGAGAGTCCTCTTGCTCAAAGCACGGGCGAGGACGCCCGCGCCTACACCATTGTGATACAAACACTGCATGCAAAGATCGACCGACGTAGCGGGTGGCCCGGCCATTGTTGCTCAGGCGCCCTGCCGCGCTGACCTCGCGGGAGGAACTCTCGATCTCTGGCCGCTTTACATGTTCCATCCCGGCGCGCTGACTTTGAATTTTGCCGTCAATATTCAGACCACCTGCCGCATCACTCCGCTTAAAGGGAAACGCATTCACCTGCGTTCGCTCGACACAAAGAAAGAGGAATTCTTTCCCAGCTTCGATGCTCTGCGCGCTGCGCGCCGCTTTCGGCTTCCGCTCGCAGCACGCCTCTTACAGTTTTTCGCTCCCCGAGAAGGCTTGCTGATTGAAACCGATTCCGAATCTCCGGCCGGCGCTGGCATCTCTGGATCTTCCGCCCTCATGATCGCCGCGACTGCGGCACTGGCGCGCTTCACCGAGCGTCATCTGACCCTTGAACAGATGCGGATGATCGCGCAAAACGTCGAAGCGCAGATCATTGCCGTGCCCACCGGTTGCCAGGACTATTACCCAGCTCTCTACGGTGGAGTGAGCGCCATTCACCTCGACGCCGACGGCATTCACCGCGAAGCTGTCCCGGTTATGCCAGAGGAAATCGAGTCGCGTTTCGTGCTGGCGTACACGGGAGCGCCGAGAAAGTCGGGAATCAACAATTGGGAAGTCTTCAAAGCTCACATCAACGGAGATCGGCATGTATTCCGCAACTTCGAGCGCATCTCTGAAATCGCTCGCGCTATGCACCACTCCTTGTCTCGGGCTGATTGGGCGGAAGTAGCCCGGCTCCTGCGCGAGGAGTGGAAGCTGCGCCGGACCAACGCACCCGGCATCACTACGCCGCTGATCGACAAATTGATCTCAGTGGCGGCACGGCACGGAGGCAAGGCAGCCAAGGCCTGTGGCGCAGGCGGCGGAGGCTGCGCGATTTTCCTCGTAGAAGCAGGCGCAGCCAGCCGCGTGGCAACTGCAATTGGAGACAACGGTGGCCGTGTCCTGCCGCTGCAGGTGGCGCGAGGCGGCGTCCGTTTGTGGGTCGAGGATTGAGAAAATACAGTCAACGAACAGGCTAGTGGACGTACATTTTGCCCAAAAACTTTCCGCCAACCCCGCCAAACGGCGCTATAATCGGCTTGTTAGTGCCTGGGTGCCCTGTGAAGCTTCGCTTGGTTTCGGCTCTGGTTCTCCTGCTTTGCAGTTGCCTCGGTGTCAGCGCCTCCGATCAGAAACCTTCCGCCCAGAATCAGGATTCTATCCCTCACCTTTCCAAACAAACGCGCATGGATCTGATTCACGGGCTTGCCGATGAGATTATCTTCATTCGCACTTCCTTCCCGATGGGAAAAATTGGTCTGTCGCTGAAAAACGGCATCATCTCGCCCAGCGGAGCAGACCTGCAGCATCTGATGGCCCTCTGGGGTCCGGCGGTGAAGCCTGGCGATGAAGCGCGCATAACCAGTGTTGAGATCAAGTCTGACAGAATCCGCTTCGAGATCAACGGCGGCCCGGTCAAAAAGCAGAAGTGGTATCAGCGCATCGAATTTGGCGGGACCATGAATACGTCCCCGGTCTCGCCCGGCGACCAGAATGCGAATCCGCGCGGTACCTACGTCGATCTGGAATTCGATCACTACGTTCCCGACCTGACCCCGCAAAAGTTCAAGGACCTGCTTCGTCCGGTATTTGACTTCGACGCCAAAACCGCCATGGAAGCTTATCTCGACACGGTTCCGCCCAACGTCAAAGAAGCCATCCAGAACCATCACGTGCTCGTCGGCATGAATCGCGAGATGTTGATCTACGCCAAGGGTCGCCCACCCAAAAAGATTCGCGAGAAGGATGGAGAGACCGAGTACGAAGACTGGATTTATGGCGAGCCGCCCCAGGATGTGGACTTCGTGCGTCTGGTGGGCGATGAAGTAGTGCGCGTCGAAACCATGAAAGTTGACGGCAGCAAGACTCTGCGCACGGCGAAAGAGGTCAATCTCGAGCCGTCGCCGAGCGTGGCTAAAGCATCGCAGCAAAAACCGCCGAATGCTCCCAGCCTGCGGCGACCGGGTGAACCGGTGCAGGATCCCAATGCACCGGTCGGTGGCCAGATGCCGCCAGTGATTCAACCGCCGCCGCCGCAGTCACCCCCTGGCCCAACCGGCGGGCCGAATTACGCCATGCGTTGATCAGGGATGATCGATTGAAGGACACGGCTCCCACTTTCTTTGTCATTCCGAGAAGCGAAGCGACGAGGAATCTAATTCTTGCCGACTCCGCGAAGAACCTAGGTCGCTGCGCGAGGATGATAACGCCAACGACTTGGCTCCGTCGCCGCGTGCCTTTACACTAAAAGAGTGAAGATTGCGTTGGGCCAGATCAATCCCACTGTGGGGGATTTCGCGGGGAACGCCGCGAAGATCATCGAATTTTCCCGTCGAGCTCAAGCCGACGGCGCAGGATTAATCCTCTTTCCCGAACTCTCCGTCTGTGGCTATCCGCCTCGCGATTTGGTGGAGCGCTCCTCCTTTGTTCAACACAACCGCGAGAGCGCTGAGCATATTGCAGCCGAAACTCTCGGAATCGCTGTGATTTGCGGGCTCGTCACACCAGCCCAAGCGCAAAGCGGCAAGTCAGTGATGAATTCCGCCGCATTGCTCAAAGACGGTCGCGTGGCATTCCTGCAATCCAAGATGCTGTTGCCCACCTACGACGTTTTCGACGAGATGCGCAATTTCGCTCCGGGGAAAAGCCAACTGCTGTTTCCGTTTTGCGGCAAGCAAATGGCGCTCACGATTTGCGAAGACGCCTGGAACGATAAGCATTTTTGGAACAAGCGTCTTTACACCTTCGATCCCGTCGAAGCTTTGGTTACTGCTGGGGGCAACTTCCTATTGAATATCTCGGCCTCGCCATTCTGGCTGGGCAAGCGCGAATTGCGCCGGGACATGCTGGCGACCATCGCGCGCAGCTACAAAGTTCCGGTCGCCATGGTCAATCAGGTCGGAGGCAACGACAGTCTGGTCTTCGATGGCTCGAGCCTGGTATTCAACCCGGCAGGTGAAGTGATCGCGCAGGGAAAATCCTTCGAAGAGGACATCATCTACTTCGATTCCGATCGACTGACAGGCGAGATGCATAGTCAGATCGAAGGCGAAGAGGCCAGCGCATATTCCGCGCTCGTGCTCGGAACGCGCGATTATGTCCGCAAGTGCGGTTTCACCAAGGTAATTGTCGGTCTGAGCGGAGGCATCGATTCCGCGCTCACTGCGGCCATCGCAACCGACGCTCTTGGACCCGAAAACGTGATCGGTGTCGGCATGCCTGGACCGTATTCCTCCACCGGCTCGATTGATGACGCTCGCGCGCTCGCTCAAAATCTCGGCATTTGTTTTGAACTGCTCTGCATTGGCGATATTTTCGAAAGCTACAAAAAGACGTTAGCCAAGGTCTTTGCCGGACGCAAGGAAGATGAGACCGAGGAAAACATTCAGTCGCGAGCCCGGGGAATGCTGCTCATGGCGCTCTCCAATAAATTCGGAGCCATCGTGCTGAGCACGGGCAACAAGAGCGAGCTGGGTGTTGGCTACTGCACTCTGTACGGCGATATGGCCGGCGGGCTGGCCATCATTTCCGATGTGCCCAAGACCATGGTCTATCGCCTGAGCCACTACGTGAATTCGCGCCACCCAGTAATTCCGCAAAGTAGCTTGGAGAAACCACCATCGGCCGAACTGCGTCCCGGACAAATGGATAGCGACACGCTTCCGCCGTACGAGATACTGGACGCGATTCTCGAAGATTACGTTGAAGAGTCGCACACCGCCGATCAGATTGCGACCGATCGCGGCTTCGATGTTAGTCTGGTTCGGCGCGTCATCCGCATGGTGGAGCGCAGCGAGTACAAACGGCAACAGGCCGCGCCGGGCCTCAAGATTTCAGAGAAGGCTTTTGGCTATGGCCGTCGTTTTCCGATCGCGGCCAAGTCGGATGTTTAGGAATTTCCTGTGGTCAGAAACCGAGCAAGCTTTGTCTCTACAGATGTGCTCGCAGCGTCTTCATTGCGAAATTACTTGCCGTCAAATTGAAAGGAACGCATGCATCGTCTATTGAATTGTCTTTCTATCCTGCTCTTGCTGCCAGTCCTGGCTAGCGCCCAACAAGCGCCGGTCCCGTCCCATGCCGCTAAAACCGCAGTCGCTGCCAACCTTCCTTCCGAAGAAACTGTCAATGCTTTTATGCACGAGTGGTTCGGATACGACTCATCGTTGACCTGGAAGATCACGAGCATCAGGCCGTCTGAAATCGAAGGCCTGTCGGACGTGAATGTATTAATCAGCGGCAATCAAGGTCAGCAGCCCCTGAAGCTGTACATTACGCCCGACGGCAAGCACGCCATCACCGGAGATATCATGCCGTTCGGCGCCCATCCTTTCGCGGATGCGCAAAAGGTGCTGGAACGAGGCATAACCGGCCCTTCGCACGGCCCGGCAACGGCGCCCGTGACCGTGGTCGAGTTCAGCGATCTGCAATGCCCGCACTGCAAGGATGCCCAGCCGACGCTCGATAGACTTATGTCCGAGGACAAGGATGTTCGCGTCATCTTCCAGAGCTTTCCGCTTCCCATGCACGATTGGGCGGCGAAGGCAGCCGCATACGCGGACTGCGTCAGCCGCAGTTCCAACGATGCTTTCTGGAAATTCATCTCCAGCGTTTATGCCGGACAAAGTGACATCACCGCTGCTAATGCGGATGAAAAACTGACCGGACTAGCCGATGGCGCCGGCGGGAAGGGTGCTGAGATTGCAGCTTGTGCCGCCAAACCCGAAACTACCTCGCGCGTGGAAAAATCCGTGGCTTTAGGCAAGGAGCTGAATGTCGACAGCACGCCGACATTTTACGTCAACGGGCGCAAGATCCCCGCCGTTCCATACGAGGTTCTGAAGAAACTCGTAGACTTCGCCGCACAGGAAAATACTCAGGCTAAGAAATAGGATCTTAGCCGCGGAGCGGCGTAAGAATGCAGCCCACGGCGCAAGCCGTGGGTCAAATTGTCGGAATGAATGAGGGTTTTAGCCTAGACGCCGCCAAATCTGCCGTCTACTTAATCGATTACTGCCCAACCCGGGGCATCCACACTTCCACGCTCTGGCCCCGGCTGGCATCGATGACATGCGGCGTGATCACCAGCAACAATTCATCGACTTCCTCCATCTTGCTGTTGGTGGTCATTATTGTATTGATCCCAGGAACATATCCCAACCCCGGGATTCCGGTCATACTGAGTTGCTCGCTTTGGCTGAGAGAGCCGGCAACGACTGCCGTCGATCCGTCCACCAACGTGACGCTGCCTTTATACTCGCGATTCGCGATCACGGGAACGCCATTCAGACTTTGCCCGGCCAAAGTGCGGAAGTCCATCTCGAATGTGAGGCCCACGTCCGAGTCCGTATATACCACCGGCTTCACTTTGAAGGTTAGACCAAGATCCTCGTAGGTAAACGACGGAAACGGAGCCTGGAAACTGCCATTCTGCAGCACCGACGAAATGGCCGGAGTATTGAAGACTGGAGCGAAGCTGGCGTTGAGAATGGGATAGCGCGAGCCCATCCGAAACGTCGCTTCATTCCCTTGCGCCGCGCGCAGCGTCGAGTGCTCCAGCGTCTTCACCCAACTCTCGTTGAGTGAAAGCTGAGCGCTCAGCATGTCCAAACTCAATCCCATAAGAGTCAGCCCGCCGCCAAATGTGGCGTACGGCTGGCTGAAAATAGAACCTGGACCTGTACCTGACTGCCCGGTCAGTTGCGCGATCAATCCGGCAATGCCCTGCGAATTGGCCTGGTTAATGCCACCGCTCGAAATCAATTGGTTGATCAAGCTTTGAATGTTTTGTCCGCCCAGTCCGCCAGCCAGTCCCGCTAAGGCCGCAACCGCTCCCGCCGGAATGTTAATGAGGGTGAAATTGTTGGGAATGTGGAGCCCCATGTTCCGGGTTAGCTGGTGATCAATCTCAAAGACCTGGATGTCGAGCATGACTTGCGGGCGCGAGACCCCGAAGCTCTCGAACAATTCGGTGATCGCATCCAGCACAAGCGCGGGCGCGCGCACCGCCATCATTCCGCTTTGCGGTTGCTGCGAAACGAAGCGGACGTCGAAGATCGTCCGCAGCAGCGTCGTCATTTCCGTCATCTCTTGCGGGGTCGAAACTCCGGGCATGTAAAAGGTCCGCAACGACATGTGGTCGAATTGACGATGATTCTCATTGTTATCGCGCGCCAGATAGATTTGTTTTGCCGACAAAGGTACCCAGAAGGCCCCGGTCACGTCACAGGCCGCTCGCATAGCGGCGTAGAAGTCTACGCTTTCGATTTCGAAATGGACGCGCCGCGAGGGAACCGAGTCATCGAACTCAGCGGTTACGCCGTATGCCCCGGCCACCTGCGTGAGCAGCGCGTGAGAATCTCCGCGAAAATGGAACTCATGAAGATCCGGACTCGGGACAACCTGCACCTCCGCGGACTCCACCACTCGCGGCTTCTCGCTCATTTTCGGCGCCCATTCGGTCATGGAATCACGAAGCTGCTGCTTGGCGAACTCGTTTTGCGGATCGAGGTTGGCAGCGCTACGAAACTCAGCCTGCGCTTCCACCAGTTTTCCCTTGGTCAGATCAGCGTTTCCGAGTTGCAGATGATTGAGGACCAATTGCTGTCGCACCATGGCGAGCGCGGTCACGTATTCTACATTCTTCGGAACCAAGCGGGCCGCGGTGTCAAACTCTTCATAGGCCTCGTCGAAGTGTTCAGCTTTCTGAAGCTTGAGCGCTTTGGAAAAAGCGACTTTAGATTTCCTGAGATCCGCCTTCGTCGGATTGCACGCTGGATTGCTGGACGCCGTTTGCGGGCAGGACAGCAAAGTAAGATTTTGCGGCTCGTCGGCGGCCAACGCCGCGATCGCAAATGCTGCCATGGTCAGCAAAGACCATCTCCAACGCATACCCATGCTCCGATTGTAACCGCGAATCGAAGGTATCAGCCTATATCCAGCAGGCCCCTGTACCTTCGGGTGAACTGTTTAGGAACGGTGAAGGCGGGTGGTCTTGCGGGAAAAACAGCATTCCGCACTTAGCTGTCAGCATTCGGCCATTCTGACTGCCCACTGAGTGCTGATTGCTAAATGCCGATTGCTAAGTGCCATGTCCAAACCGTTGCCCTGCGCCGGGTCTAATACCGTCGGTGCGCGCAGCCGGTTGGAAAGTTAACCATTTTGGCGTATAAAAGTTAGTTGAGACGCGCACGCTCCTGCTCCCTCCGTGCGTCCACAACGCATCTCATAGCTCGAGCGAGGAAGTATGTCCAGTGTGACTGCGGCGCATGTCCCCAAAGGTTTAGAAGGAATAGTCGCCACCACCTCCAGCATCTGTTTCATCGACGGCGATCGTGGCGTTCTGGCCTACCGCGGCATCGATGTCCATGAATTAGCCGATCATTCCACCTTCGAGGAAACCTGTTATCTCCTGTGGTATGGTCGCCTGCCAACGCGCAATGAACTCAAGGAAGTCCGTGACCGCCTCGCCGAGGAGCGCAAACTCGATCCCGCAATCATCAGCCTGTTGCGGTCGGCCCCCAAGCACGTTGTGCCGATGGACGTATTGCGTACCGCCGTATCCGCGCTGGCCTTCTACGACGCCGAAGAGCGAAAGAACGACCACGACGCCAACGTCCGCAAGTCGATTCGCCTGACCTCCCAGATTCCCATGATCGTGGCCGCCTACGATCGCATTCGAAAAGGGAAGTCCGTCGTAGAGGCCGACCCGTCGCTTTCTCACGCCGCCAACTTTCTTCTGATGCTCAATGGCGCCAAGCCCACGCCGACCGCCGAGCGCGCTCTTGACATCGCACTCATCCTGCACGCCGACCACGAACTCAACGCTTCGACGTTTGCCGCGCGAGTCACCGCGGCCACTCTTTCGGATATGCACTCCGCCGTCGTCTCCGCCATCGGTTGTCTGAAAGGCCCATTGCACGGCGGAGCCAATGAGGCCGTCTTCCACATCCTGGAAGCGATCGACAAATCGGGCTCCGATCCGGTGGAATACATCAAGGGAATGCTGGCGCAGAAAAAGAAGGTCCCTGGATTCGGCCATCGCGTTTATCACACCGAAGACCCACGCGCGACGCACCTGCGAAAGATGTCGGAAGATCTTGGGAAATCCAGCGGCCAGGCCAAGTGGTTCGATTGGTCGCACGCCATCGAGCTATTCGTGAAGGCGGAAAAGAAACTCAACGCCAACGTCGACTTCTATTCGGCATCGACTTACCACACGCTGGGAATCGACGTCGACCTGTTCACGCCAGTATTCGCCGTCTCGCGAATCAGCGGATGGACCGCTCACGTAATCGAACAACTCGACGACAACCGCCTGATCCGCCCGCGCGCCGACTACATCGGCCCGCCCTACCCACAGCACTGGGTCCCATTCGAAAAGCGCTAGCATTGGGAAGGGCACGAGTTTACTCGTGCCGCGAAGCGCTGATAAAGATCTGGGTTTTGGAGCTTGCGGAAGAACTCCCGATTCGTATCACGGAAGCGTTCCCGATTCGTATCAGGGTATGCCTTCAGGCATACCGTAACTCGATGAAAGATAGCCCGGCTTTAGCCGCTGCGGCAAGACCCACCTACGTCTTCGGCAGAACGATGATGTTCAACGGCTCGCGGATCGTGTACGGCGACCCCGGTGCCTGGCTAACGCTGGTCGGCGTAACCGTAAACACAAACAATTTTCCAGACTTCGAACTAATCGCATACAAGTGATTGTCGTTGTCCCAGAAGAACTGACAGATCTCGTCCGTCGTCAACAGCCCGGTATAGTGCGTAATCGGATCGCTCCCGTTGAAGTGAAACACCTGCAGTCCCGCAGTTCCTCCCACTGCCAAAAGTTTCCCCGAAGGAGCCATGTCAATATCGAGGACGCTCTTGACCGCAGTCGTCGGCATATTCGCGAACGTGCTCTTCGTGGTCAGATTCCCCGACGCGTCAGCCGTATAGGTCGCGAGCTGTGGCAAACCGTCCGGTTGCCACGAATTTGCATTCAGGGGCTGGAGCGAAATGGCCACATGATTCGTCGGATCAGCAGTCGCCAGGTAAGGACAATAAAACGATCCACTCTTCGCCGCGGGAATTTCCGGATTGATATTCAATTCGGCAAGCGCTCCATCACTTTTCCGCTCAAACCCGAATATGTCCCCACTGAAGTGATAGCAATAAGATCCATATGCGTAAACGTTGTTCCCAGTAAAGCTGAGCGGCTCCCAGAACTGCGTACTTGCAGCGCGAGTCATCCCCAGGTAATTCAACTGTCCCGTAGCTTTTTCAATATCAAAGAATTGATAGGTGTTGTTGGCGCCGTTGTTGCCATAAATATCTTCGTCATAAAGCGTCGTGCCGGTATGGTCGAGAAACAAGGCACCCGGTCCGCCGCCAACGGGATTGTTGAACTGCTGCGCGTTGATCGAGGCCACTTCCGTCAGCGCCCCATCGGACGCAATGGAAAACGAGTAGATCTCGATTCCGTTCGTGCCGAAGAGATACTTTCCGTTCACCGCCATGTTCTGCACGTCGGCCGGAAAGGGCGAACCTGACACCCGCGTAAGCTTGCCGTTCGAAGCTGCCGCGAAAGCTCTGATCTCATAACCGCCGCCGACCGCGCTGGATACATAAACAAACGCGACCGGCGAACTCGTAGGCGGGCCTTGGCCCAACGCCGCTGTCGTGCATAACGAAATCACTGAGCAAACGAATTTGATGTACCGCGTCATCATCCTCTTCCCGCCTTCTCTCTTCGCTAAGCGCGTCGCATAAAAAGTGAAAGTAGCGGGGAATCAGATGCCCGCAGAGGATCGTGGGTTGGCCTCATCAAGAAGGTGCCGAATCGGACGAGCAAGCGGCGCAGAAACCCATGGGCAGTGGCCCATTCTGTTTTGTCATCCCGAGCAAGCGTTCTTTGCGCCGCGAGGGATCTGGGCGGGCCGCGCGAAGCGTCGCGTACTTTACGACGCAAAACTCGCGCGTTTGGCTCGCTTCAGTATCATCTCCTACTGCGGAGCAACGCTAAAATCCACCGTATTCGAGTTCATCCCGCCGGTGCGAACGTAGACGGGAACCTGGCCCCAGAACATGAGGTCGTTCGCCGTAACCGTGGACATGATTTGTTTCGAGGTTATGAAGGTCGTGAATTGCGGGTTGCCGTTCCAGAACACGACCGCGTCCGTACCAAAATTATCGCCATTGATGGTCATGGTGAAGGACACGCTGTTGACCGGCACGCTGTTCGGCGTCAACTCGGCGATTGCCGGCGGGGAGAATGCAGTGACAACGGTGCGCGGATCATGATTTCCAGGTCCGTTGCCGCATCCGAGCGTAACCAAGCCTAGAAGAAGAAAAGTGATGTACCGCATAACGACCTCCTGCATAGATTTAGAAAAAGTGCGGAGGAGCAGGAGAAATCGGTCGCAGAAAGTCTGGCTTCGCCCGCCAGACCTGTCAAGATGAAAGAGTTTGCAATAGAAGCAAGATTTTGCGCTCGTAGCGCAGCGTGGCGCGGCCCCCCCGCCTTAGCCTCCGCGCTGCGGGCGTAGAATAAAGCATGGGTTCCATGCGCCGAGTCTATCTCGACAATAACGCGACAACCCCGGTATTGCCCGAGGTTCTTGAGGCCATGCGCCCGTACTTCGCGGAGCACTTCGGCAACGCCTCGTCCATCCACCATCATGGGCAGGAGACGCGAGCCGCGGTCGAGCGGGCGCGCGAATCGGTGGCGGCGCTACTTGGATGTCGGGCATCCGAGATCGTTTTCACCAGCGGCGGTACCGAAGGTGACAATCTCGCCATTTCTGGCTTGGCCCGCGCCGGCGATCACGTAATCAGTTCGACCATTGAACATCACGCGGTGCTGAATTCCTGCAAGCACCTCGAAGCCATCGGATGCGAAGTCACCTACGTTCCCGTCGACGGTCGCGGCCTCGTCGATCCCGATGACGTTCGCCGGGCGCTCCGTCCGAATACCA
>JABDBE010000051.1 GCA_013288805.1 Acidobacteriota bacterium | reverse complement strand
CAACGAACTGGATGCGGCCGCCAGATTGATTACGGGGACCGTTGGCGACGCAGACTGCGTGAAGTTCGCGTCCCCACTGTACTGCGCGGTGATCACACTGTTTCCCGCCGGAGCTGCCGAGGCCGTGAACGTAGCCGAGCCGTTCATCAGCGGAGCATTTCCGATCAATGTTTGACCTGAGAGAAAGTTCACGCTGCCCGTAGGTGTTCCGCTGGTGAGCGAGGATACCGTGGCCGTGAGGGTCAGGTTGTTGTTTGCCAGCGCAAACGCTGTCGATGTTCCCGACTGCGTAATGGTCAATGTCCCGTTGACAGTGCTCACTTGATAGTTGCCAAGCGCGGATCCGCTGACCGCAGGCGTGATCGTGTAACTGCCGACGATACTGCTCATTGCCGCCGGGGTGGTGAAGGTCTCGGTGAAGCTGTCACCGTTCACCGCACCGGCGATAGTTCCCGTAAACGTGGGGTTGGGAGCGCCGAAAACTCGAGCCGCATTGCTGGCGGAAACCGTAAGAGGGGCCGGAGTCACCGTTAACAGCACGGTCGTCGATGCGGTTGTGTACTGGGATGTATCGGCCGGAGTAAACGTGACAGAGAGCGTTTGCACTCCGACCGGCAATATTGTTCCCGCTACGGGGCTATAGACAAAGGTTCCGGATACCGTTGAGGTGGCGTTCAGTTGCGTCGTCCCCAGGGCAGCGCCGTAGACGATTGGCGCTGGCGTCGCCCAGGTCAGCGGCGCTGATCCGATTGCCGAGAGGCTGATCCCTGAGGACAAGCTCGGACTATAAATACTATCCCCGCTATAGCTCGCCTTGATAGTTTGCACAGTGATTCCGGGGATGGATACACCAGCCGCAGTCACGCTGGCCGAGAGATCGCTGCTCAGAAAGGAAACAACCGAGCCTTGCGTTGCCGACTCGACTGCTTGAAAAGCGACAATATCAGGATGCCCGTCTCCGTTCAAGTCAGCCGCGGTCACACTCGAAGCATTTGAAAAGGACTGGGGACCGAGGTCGAAAAATCTCGGGGTATTGAACGTCCCGTCTCCTTTTCCAAAGAGAATGGCTACCTGGTAGCCAGGGGTGGTGGAGACGTGGTTGTCTCCCTCTGTCGCCATCGCCAGATCCTGATTTCCGTCTCCATCGAAATCCGCCACCTGGATCGATCTCGGAAAGCTGTAATCCGGCATCGCATAGAGTACTTGCGGCTGAAAAGTTCCATCGCCATTTCCAAGCATCACGCTGACGGAGCTATTCCAGATTGCAGTGAATCCGTCGGCGACGTTCGTGATGGCCAGATCGATCTTGCCATCTCCATTAAAATCACCCATGCCGATCGAGCTTGAAGGTTGGCCGCCATACTGACTCATGGAATAGAAACTCGGAGCTTGCAGCGTACCATCTCCGTTCCCGAGCAGAACCGCTATGTTATCGAAGGCGTTATAGTCTCCTAAGGTCGATGCGGCCACGTCAGGCTTCCCGTCCCCATTGAAATCCCCGATAATAACCCCGGTTGGCCTAAGAAGCCCTAAGATGCCGAAAATCTGGTAGGACTGGAACGCCTGAAAGGTGCCGTCTCCATTGCCCAGCATCACGGAAAGAGCACCAGGCTGCACCGCCACCACAAGATCGAGGTTTCCGTCCCCATTTAGATCCCCAACGGCGAGCGCCACTGGTTGCTTGTCGGTGGGGTAAGTTCGCTGTTTTTGAAAGGTACCGTCTCCGTTGCCGAGCAATACCGAGACTGTGTTATCTGTTTGATTCGTTACAATCAGGTCGAGTTTTCCGTCATTGTTTACGTCTGCAACAGCAACAAACCCAGGTATATTCCCCACCGGGTAACTCGCTGCCGTTCCAAACGATCCATCTCCATTGCCCGGGAAAACCCACAAGAGGTTGTCGGGGGGGTCGCAAACAACGAGATCTGGCTTACCGTCACGGTTGAAGTCGCCCACCGTACTCATGCCCAACAGCGGAGAAGTTCCCGTCCAGACATTCGCCAAATCGAAGGCCCGGCTTGTCGTTCCCGCCCCAAGCGAGGCTGATGCTAACTGCTGGTTCGATTGGGCCGCATCCTGGAAACTGATCGGGCCAGTCGGAAAAGGTCCAGTTGCGGGTCCAAGTCCATACACCGTCGCCGTCAGATCGTAGACGCCGGGTATGCTCTCGGGGGCCGAGCGCAACGTTGTTGCCGAAGGATACAACCCTATCACTGTCAGTGGCTGCGATGCGGATTGGCTGCCGGCAAACGCGCCAGTGCCAAGAAAAACCGCCTTGAGGGAATGCGCTCCGACCCCAAGCCGTAGGGTCAGGCTCGCTGTTCCTGCCGCCGTCAGTTGCGCGGTGCCCAGCAGGGAGACTTCGCTGCATGTGGGGCTAGCTGTCAGGTCGCAGAAGCGCACAGTGCCGGGATGAACTGCCGTTCCATTTGAGACTAGGGTCGCGGTCAGGGTTACGGCCGTGCCAACTGCAACCGATGTTGTGGCAATCCCAACGCTGGTCACGGAGAGACTGGCAGACGTGGTTCCCGCAGCGCGCGATACGCCGGTTGCGCCGAGCAAGGCGGTCAGCATCACGGCAGTCATCGCCCATTTGAACTCGGACACCAGTCCCTTGGAACGGGGAATTTGTCTTGAAACGTCTCTCCGGAAGATTTGAAAGGAATGGACGCTATTCGTTAAGGCAACGAGGTGGTCGTGGAAGCCAGACATTCTTCCCTCCCCATTCGCATGGACTTTTGGATTTTGCAAGGATCCTATTCCTGGGCCGCCCTAATAGGAAATGCGCAATGCAATGTCGCTTGGGGTCATTTCGGGCATAATTCGTCGGCTCAGGGTCGGCGTCGAAGCAATCCGAATCCAATCGATCAGCGCTCGAATCGGCAAAAAGGTCATCCGTCCTTTGTGCCCGGAAGATGCCTGCTGCTATCCCAGGCTCGCTCTGAGACTGTTCTTCTGGACCCCGCGTTCATCAAAATTTTCTGGATCGAGCCAAGCTTCGAAAGCGCGTTTGCGTTCGGGCCATTCGCAGTCGAGCATGGCGAACCAGGCTGTGTCGCGGTTGCGGTCCTTGATCACCATGTGCTGGCGGAAGATGCCTTCGAACGAGAAGCCGAGGCGGAGGGCGGCTCGACGGCTAGGCTCGTTTTCGGCGTTGCACTTCCATTCGTAGCGGCGGTAGCCGAGGTCGTCGAAGACATGGCGCGCCATCAGGTACATGGCTTCGGTGGCAGCGGTGGTGCGCTGCAGGATGGGAGAGAGCAGGATGTTGCCTACTTCGACCACTCCGTGGGCAGGCTCAATGCGCATGTAGCTGGCGTAACCGGCGGCGGGATGAGGACAAGAGACGTTGGGACTGTCCGGAAGCTGGCCGTAAGGGGTGGGCAGAATGGCCAGGAAAAGCGCATTTTGCGAAGCTTGCTTTTCGGCGAGGGCGGCGTGCAGAGCCGATTCGCTGGCGTAGGGGCCATCTGCCAGCCAGGTCCACACCTCGTCATGAGCGCGCACCCCATTCCAGATGGCGGAGGAATGCCGGTCGGCATCGAGCGGCTCAAGACTCACGGAAGGGCCGCGGAGGGTCACTGGCCGGGGCGGCTGGACCGGCTTCCAGTGGAGTGCCATTGCTTCGTTGGAAATCACAGGGTCAGCTTATCAGGCACTTCGGGCGCGACCGGCGGTTACCGCGTCCCTATTGTGATTCCTCGACCGGGCGCCAGGCTTTCACCCGTTGATCGATCTCCCCTCTTTCTGAGGGACTTATCCTTGTTGCCGCCTCGTTGCGAAGGGTGGTTGTTTTCTGCTTTGTGTCTCCGGTGAGGTGGGGTTCGGCAATGCTCAGCCAGAAGTACACCAGCGCCGGTTGGGCTTTAAGCAGCATGGCGTAGTTGAACATCGCAGCCACATCGCCTTGCTGGGCGGATCTGTGGAGCCATTTCCTGGCCAGATCATTATCAGGCTGCAGTCCTTCTTCACCCTGGTAGTAATCCATTCCCAACTGGAATTGCGCATCCGCCGAGCCGGCTTCCGCGGCCTGGCGAAGCAGATCGAACGACCTCGCCTCGTCCTTGGGAACTCCCTGGCCGTTGTGGTAGAGGAAGGCGAGATTCAACAGTGCATCGGAGTTCTTTTGCTGCGCCGCCTTTCCGTACCACGCAAGCGCCTGCGCGAAGTCCTGGGGAACTCCTTTGCCATGAACGTAAAGAAGCCCCAGCGAGAATTGTGCGGGTGCGAATCCCTGTTCGGCTGCCTTGCGATACCACTGCGCGGCGGTCGCAGGATCTGCGGGGACCCCGGTGCCGAATTCGTACAGGATTCCCAGGCTGTGCTCCGCCTGGGGGTACCCCTTGTCCGCGGCCTTGCGGTACCATGCGGCGGCCTGACCGGGGTCCTTGGGAACCTGGGCCCCCAACTCATATTTCGTGCCGACCAGAAATTCCGCTTCGGCATTGCCGGCGTTCGCCTTGGCCATCAAAGCGGGGTCAATCCCGACGGTCTTAGCTGGACCCTGGGCCGGACCCTGGCCGGAGCAAATAGTTGTAATCATTATCATTAAGACCGGTACGGCCATTAGCTTTGCGCGGCTGCTCATCCACGTCCTCCGAATCAAAGAGCAAGATATCAGAAGGGCCCGGTGGCCATCGTTGACGAAGGTCAGGCGGAAACGGGCATTTCCTCTGCATTTCTCTGCCAGGGGTTTGGCCCACGTTACCCACAACATGCACCGGGGAACCTCGAAATGCACTGTTTTACGGCTTGTTGGAGGTGTCGACGGGGACTAGGCTTGGAGGATGAAATTTTCGCCGATTTTAGGGCTGTCGGGGATGTCCCTGGGAACGGCGGCTGGTGGCACTTCGGGCTCCGCGACCCCGCGCCAGCCGGGGGCGAACAAGCTTTCCACAGGAAAAGTCCAATGTTTTGCGGCCGGTTACCTACGGATGCATCGAAAATACAAGATATTGTGGTTTGAACTTGACTTGCACCATAGACAGCGGTATTTTTCCATCTGCGGCTGTAATAGGACCTTAATGATGTTCGGCGCGAACCACTCCGCCACCAGCCCGACAACAGGCGAGAATTCGCGGTAGAAATCCACCCTATTCCCCTCCGTTGAGCGAACACCCAAGGTCCGATTTGCCGATGCGGCTGCGAGCCAGATCGAGATTGCATCGTATCCATGTTTTTGCGGTTTAGGAGATTCCCATGAATGAGGCTCAGGTACATACTTCTGCAGCGCCGGTTTCTTCCTCTTCTCTTCAGAAGGGACTGACCTTTTCGCGGCGTTTTTCCACCGGAGACGTGTCCCCCTACGATGAAGTGCAGTGGGAGCGCCGCACCGCATCCATCAGTGATAGCAAAGGGTGTTCGATCTTCGAGCAGAAGGATGTGGAGGTGCCGCTCGACTGGTCGATGACGGCCACCAACATCGTGGCGTCGAAGTACCTGCATGGGCAGATGGGGACCGCAGAACGGGAAACGGGGGTTCGGCAGCTGGTGCAGCGCGTGGCGGAGACGGTACGCGACTGGGGTCTGGCGGGCGGCCACTTTGCCACGGCCGAGGATGCGGCCACGTTCCACGACGAACTTGCCCATATGTTGCTGACGCAGAAGGTGGCGTTCAACTCGCCGGTGTGGTTCAACGTGGGCTGCGATCGGCTGGAGCCGAATTCCGATGGGCAGAACTGGCACTGGGACCCGGCCAGCGGTGGCGTAAAGTTTTCGGCCACCGGGTATCGGAATCCGCAGTGCTCGGCGTGCTTCATAAACGCGGTGGATGACTCGCTGGATTCGATCCTGACCCTGGCCAAGACGGAGGGAATGCTGTTCAAGTGGGGTTCCGGCACGGGAACCAACCTGTCGTCGATCCGCGGCTCGATGGAACTGCTGTCGGGCGGCGGCCAGGCCTCAGGGCCGCTGAGTTTCATGCGCGGATTCGATGCCTTTGCCGGCGTGATCAAGTCGGGAGGCAAGACGCGCCGCGCCGCGAAGATGGTGATCCTGAACGTCGATCATCCCGACATCGTGGACTTCATCGAGTGCAAGGCCAAGGAGGAGGCGAAGGCGTTCGCGCTTATCCGGGCGGGGTACGACGGGAGCGGGCCGGACTCGGAAGCCTACTCGTCCATATTCTTTCAAAACGCCAATAACTCGGTGCGGGTGAGCGATGACTTCATGCGGGCCTACGAGAACGATGGCGAGTTCACCACGCACACGGTGAAGGACCATAAGCCGGTCAAGACCTACAAGGCGCGGGACATCATGCACAAGATTGCCGAATCGACCTGGCTGTGCGGCGATCCCGGCATGCAGTTCGACACCACGATCAACCGCTGGCATACGAGCAAGAACACGGCGCGCATCAACGCATCGAACCCCTGCTCGGAGTACATGTTCCTGGATAACTCGGCGTGCAACCTGGCCAGCTTTAACCTGCTCAAGTTCGTCACCCCTGCGGGGACGTTCGATATCGCCGCATATTGTCATGCCGTCTCGATCGTGATCACGGCCATGGAGATCCTGGTGGATAATTCCGGTTATCCCACCGAGAACATCGCCAAGAATTCCCACGACTACCGGCCCCTGGGGCTGGGGTATGCGAACCTGGGCGCGCTGTTGATGGCTTTCGGGCTGCCGTATGATTCGGCGGCGGGCAGGGACCTGGCGGCGTCGCTTACGGCCATCATGTGTGGGCAGGCATACCTGCAGTCGGCGGTCATGGCGGGCGCGTGCCCGACGCTGGCTTCGGCTACTCCCCTTACCGCCGGCGTGGAACGGGCTAGTATCGGTAGTGGAGGCGCCTGTCCTGGCTTCTACGTCAACCGCGAGCCCTTTCTGGACGTGATCCGCATGCATCGGGCCGAGGTGAACAAGATTGGCAAGTCGCGCGCGAGCGGCGAGCCGTTCTCAGTGCCGCAACTCGATGCGCTGATCGACGCCAGCCGCGAGTGCTGGGACATGGCGCTGCTTTACGGCGAGCGGCACGGGTACCGCAACTCGCAGACCACGGTCCTGGCGCCGACAGGAACCATCGGCTTCATGATGGACTGCGATACGACAGGCATCGAGCCAGACCTGGCGCTGGTGAAGTACAAGAAGCTGGTGGGCGGGGGCATGATCAAGATCGTCAACAACACAGTGCCCGCCGCGCTGTTCAAGCTGGGCTACAGCAACGAGGCGGTCAACGCGATCGTGAGCTACATCGATGCTACGGGTACCATCGAAGGAGCGCCGGGCATCAAGCTCGAGCACCTGGCGGTGTTCGATTGCAGCTTCAAGCCGGCCAAGGGCACGCGCTCGATTCAATACATGGGCCACATCAAGATGATGGCCGCGGCGCAGCCATTCCTCTCCGGCGCGATCTCGAAGACAGTGAACCTTCCCCACGAAGCGAGCGTAGAGGAAGTCGCCGAAGCGTATGCCGAGAGCTGGCGGCAGGGGATCAAGGCGGTAGCGATCTATCGCGACGGCTCCAAGGGCACGCAGCCGTTGAACACCAGCATGGACGCGAAGAAAGAGCCATCGGCGCTCGACCTGGTGGGAAGCCGGGTGTTGACCCAGATGGCAGCGGGACGGGCTCCGGCGGATGCCGATGTCAAGGTGCTCGAAGCCAAGATCGGCGAAAAGCTGGAGGTGACAGCGAAGCAAGTTGTTGCCGCGGCCGGGGCATTCCAGAAAACGATGGACGAAATCGCCAAGGCCGCATCGGTTCCGGTGATCAATGCCTCGGCGGCGTTTGAGACTGCGGCCAAGGCGGCAGCGCAGGACCTCAATGCTCCTCCGCGCGCCGTGCGCCACCGGTTGCCGGAAGAGCGGGCGTCGGTCACGCACAAGTTTTCGATTGCGGGCCACGAGGGCTATATCACGGTGGGTCTCTACCCGACCGGGCAGCCCGGCGAGATCTTCATCAAGATGGCGAAGGAAGGATCGACTGTCTCCGGCATGATGGATTCCTTCGCCACAGCCATCTCGCTGGCTCTGCAGCATGGGGTGCCGCTGCGCGTGCTTTGCGAGAAGTTCGCTCATACGCGCTTTGAGCCCTCGGGGTGGACGGGCAACGAGAAGATCGGCTTTGCCAAGAGCCTGATGGACTACATCTTCCGCTGGCTCAATCTGCGTTTCCTGTCTGGCGAGCAGTTGACACTGTTTGCAGGATTGGCTCCGCAGGCTACGCCGCTGCCGGCGAGCCCCAGCCTTCTACCGGAGACAGAGCCGGAAGAAGACGGCGGCATTTCGCAGGGACAGCTGTCGCGGCTGGCTGAAGAAGTAGCGCGCAAACTGAACCAGGTGAGCGGCCAGACTGGGGCGAGCGGGCAACCCAGCCTAGGAAACTCCGGGATGGGTTCGACGTCCGCACCGGCCGGCGGCATCGCACCGGAGATCGAAGCGGAGGGAACGGGGCTAGCCAGGCCCACGCACGGGCCCGGCTTGCAGGATCGCGGCCTATACCATGCCTCCGACGCCATGCGCGATCTCTACGACATGGGCGACGCGCCCAGTTGCGGCGTGTGCGGCGCCATCATGGTCCGCAACGGCAGCTGCTATCGCTGCATGAGCTGCGGCTCGACGAGCGGATGTTCATAGCTTCGGGTATGAGTGCAGATCAACAACAACAACATTTGTTTGTGGATTGACGCATAAGCCTGAAGTCATCAGACCACATAACGCTGAAGTTAAGGCCCCGTAAGGCTAAATGCTTACGGGGTTCACTTCCTGCGATTCGTTAGCCGCTGGAGGGCATCTCGGATTTCATTACAATGGGGCGGGCGGTGCCGCGTCAACCCTCAATGTCTTCATAATGAATTCAAATCCCAGAGCTGCCTCGTGTTAGTCATGAGTCATTACGGGTACTTAAGTATTACGTCGGTGCACCGTCTGGTGCCTGACTGTCTTCATTGGATGGTAACTTAAGTTACTAACTCGGCAATCTGTTCTTACGGTGTGCGGAAAAGACAGCATCGCGCCGGCCGGTTGCAGAAAGCCGAACCGTGTTTGTGCTACCATCCTGATGCTTGCACGAGCTGACGAAGTTGGCCTATCAAATCCCTAAATCTCTGCCTCTCGTCATTTCAGACGTGTCTTGGACCTGCCATTGGCGGTGCGGTCTTGCTCCACGCGTCTGTCGCTAAAAGCATAACCGCGTTCATGAGCATCCCACTGCGGCGCTCCATCAGGGGATTGCCGCGAAAGTTCAACTTCACCTGCTCCGGCGCTTTCGCATCAGATGAGCATCCGGATAGCTCTTCGATCTCATCCGGTTGAACAAAGTGGAGGGGGCGTCACCGAATCATGGGAGACCGTTCATGTGCAAGAAGTGCGTCATAACTGTGTGTTTACTGGTGCCAACTGTTTTGTCAGTAGCGGCTCAGACCATCGATGTGAATACTTCGACCGATAATGGTTCTCCGAACAATAACATTGTCAGTCAATCATTCTCGACTGCATATCCAAACGAGCTACTGCTCGTGTGCATTTCTGCGGACAGCACCTCGTCACCGGACACCACAGTAATGAACATTACCAATACAGGCGCCCCCTTAAATTGGACATTGGTGAAGCGCACAGGGTTGACAAAACATAATAACGGACAGCTAGGCACTGCGGAGCTTTGGGCAGCAACGGCGACTTCCCAGTTGGCCGGGGTCGTTGTAACAGCAACGTTGTCTGAAAACGTCGACTCTTCTATGACGATCTTGGGATTTCCATCTGGATCCATTGGCACCACCGGGAGCGGAAACGCCGATCCTGGCGCCCCGACGGCTTCTCTGACTACGACTGCGAACGGGTCGCTGGTCATTGGCGTCGGCGATGATTGGGACAACGCTATAGCCCGCACTGTCGGTTCAGTGCAAACACTCGTGCACCAGTACCTGGCCCCAGTTGGAGATACGTATTGGGTGCAGATGCTCTCTTCACCCGTGCCTTTGAGTGGTACGACGGTTACGATTAATGACACTGCCCCGACAGCCGACCGATTTGACATGAGCATTGTGGAGATCACATTCGGTCAGGCGACGCCTCCACCTCCTCCGACAACCTACACCATCGCTGGAACCGCTGGTATTGGGGGAGCCGCCATTGTGTTAAGCGGCACTGCCAGTGCCTCGATGACCGCAGACAGTTCTGGAACCTTCGCTTTCAGCAATCTGGGGACCGGAACCTATTCCGTGACGCCAAGCCTCACCGGCTACACCTTCAGCCCAATCAGCCAGACAGTCATCATCAATAACTCAGGCGTCACGAATGTCAACTTCACCGCCACCGCTCAGCCGCAAACCTACAGTATCTCTGGTACGATCACCGGAAGCGGCGGGGCGACAGTAGCTCTGAGTGGCGCGTCGAGCGCCACAACGACCACCAACAGCTCCGGCGCCTTCACCTTTAGCGGCCTTGCAGATGGAAATTATTCCTTAACTCCGACAAAAACCGGCTACACCTTCGCACCTACCGGCCTGGCGATCACGGTCAACGGTGCTAACGTGACCGGCGTGAACTTCACGGGGACCGGCAACGCCGCCACCTACTCGATCGGGGGTACTATCACACCGGCGACAATCAGCGCCGGGGGCACGGTAACTCTGAGCGGAGCGGGAACAGCCAGTACCGCGGTGGGCGCTGACGGCAGTTTCAATTTCACCTCGCTGGTGGACGGAACCTACAGGGTTACTCCCAGCGGCGGCTCAGTGACGTTCAGTCCGAGTAGCCAGAGCGTCACCATCAACAATGCGAACGTTACCGGCATCAACTTTACAGCAGCGGCAATATCGCAGAGCGCCTGCGGGGATACGCTAAGCTGGACAGACGCAAGCTGTCAGCGAATCGGTGCTGGGTATTTGAGCCCGCAGTGGACCGTCATCTCACGCCATGGCGAATACGGACAAAACGAGACAGAATGCAACATTCCAAACGCCATTACCCAGACGCCAGGGGAACTATCGATCGCGATGACAGCCTCGCCCTATACCTGTGGGGACTTTAGTCCCAGCACGGGAGCAGCATGTCCTTCGTCTGGATGCGATACGAGCGGAGGGGATGTCAGTCCTGCGTCCTGGCCATACAGCACGGGCGACATCCAATGGAACACGTTCAACATCTGTCCGAATTGTTCAACGACGACCTATCCGACAGCCACGTCTTGTGGCGGAACCTGTACGATCACCGTGGTCGGCAGCATGCCCTCATTCAGTACGGGAACCTGGCCAGCGTTCTGGTTGCTCGACCGGGATTGCCAAAACTCGAATAAATATACTGGCGACACTGGTGTGGATAGCTGCCCCTACGTGGGGGAGAATGGCTACATCGAGATCGACACTACGGAGTGCTTTGGGGGAGAGAGTGCCTGGTGTCAGTTCCATGTCGCAAATCCCAATTTCGGAATCGGCAACGGCTGTGACGCCGTATATTCGGTGAGCACCGGTCAGCATACCTTCCAGACTGTGTGGACAGCGGACAACATCAAGCAATACCTCGATGGCACATTGGTGACGACCTGTAACCAGTCGCTGAATGCGCCAATGTTCTTCATAGCCCAGATTCAATCTGCCACCAGTTCCGGCATGATTCCAGATGACGCTAATCTACCGGCGGTGATGACCTTAAACTCTGTCACAGTTACAGACACCGACGGGGACACGCTTTTCTCGGACGACTTTCCGAACCAGAACTAGAGTGTTTGCGGAGTTCCGCGCGGCTGAAACAGATTTGTTCAAGTAAAACGAGAAGTGGTACAAACGAGCGCGCCATCGGGACGATGGCACAAAGTGGACAGACTCGTCCGGTTCGCGCATGAATGGATAGAGGGGGTTCAGCCATATCGGGAGTTCTCGTAAGCGGTACCGATGGTCCCCGACGATCAGACCAGGAAGCTTCATTGCGTTCCCTGTCATCCCCACGTGATGAATCGGATCATCACGGTGAGAACAGGGGCCGATGGAGTTACTGGGCCCACATTGCAGGAGCTTCGAAAGGCGGCGATTGCGACCAGGAATGATGATTTTCTGTCTTCTCCGTTTGCGGAAGACACCGCCGCAAACAAGAACAGGATTCAAAACACCGCTTAGGTGTGCAAAGCGAATCGGTTCTCCGTTTCCTTAGCAATTTACTGCGGCGTGGCACGTAATCACCTCCAATCGAGGAATCACTCGTTAATGCGTGAGACAACTGAAGCTCGGAGAAGATGACCGCCAAACAAGAAGTAACCAAAAAATGGAGCCACTCCCTCGTTGTCCACCAGTCGCCCGGGACTTCTCGCAAAACGGCCTAACAAAGCATCCAGAGCCGGGACTTCGGCTCGCACCGGCAATGCCCCTGGAAGTGAAGTAATCTTTATCCATAGCTATCCATAGCTCAAAGTTTAGTTTGGTGTTGTAATGCGAATCGCAATAGCGCATTTGCACCTTCGATCTTGAGCTTCCTACATATATTGGTCCGATGGTTTTCAACGGTCCGGTAGTGAATATTGAGATCTTGGCCAATCTCTTTGCTCGATTTGCCTTGTGCGATGAGCTTCATAATATTGCGTTCTGATACTGTCAGGGCGTCCATCGGGCCAGCATCAGCGGGAGCTTTCGCAGTCGCATGTCTCTTCACCAGTAGATGCGTCATTCCCTGGCTGACGTACATCTGCCCGGCGGCCACAGCTCGTAAGCCTGCGACGATCTCTTCGGACACTCCATCCTTGAGCAGGTAGCCTTTTCCTCCGCAATGGATGGCGGTATCGAAGAAATCTGGATCTGTGTGCATTGTCAGAAAAACGATCTTCGTCGGCATCCCCAGCTTTTGAACTTCGCGAGCAACTGCGAATCCATCCAACTTCGGCATATCAATATCGAGGACGGCGATATCAGGCGAGAGACGCCGAATGAGTTGGAGGGCCATCTCTCCGTCACCGGCTTCGGCGACAATCTCAACTCCATCGTGCTCTTCAATGCTCGACCGAAGGCCCTTGCGAACGATGGGGTGGTCATCAGCAAGAAGGACTCGAATTGATTTGTTCATGATCACCTGCCCGGATGAATTTCGACGATCACTTCAGTGCCATAGCCGATCCTGGAGTTCACTTTGAATATACCCCCAAGTGAGTGTGCGCGTTCGGCCATGCCCGACAAGCCCAATCCATTGCGTCCCATTTGCCGATCGGGCTCTTGAGAGATGAACCCTTTGCCGTTGTCATGGACCGTCAGGACCACGACCTTATCCGTGCGGTCGATTCGAACGTCGACCTCAGTCGCATTTGCATGTTTCATCACGTTGGTGAGGGATTCCTGCATGATTCTGTAAAAATTGATGCGCAGATCTTCTGGAAAGAGGTCGTCCACATTATCAAGCTTGGACTGAATGGCGATTCCAGATGATTCAGAGACCGATCGAATAACTCCGGCAAGTGCTTTTGTCAGTCCGAGCCTATCAAGCTGGGAAGGACGAAGATTGTAGGAAATGTCCCTCGTTTCCTTGATTGCTGCGAGTGTCTCTGCACTGACTTCTTCGAGAATCTGGGATTGTTCCTCACCAGAATCTATGACTGATCGACGACGGACCGCTTTACGCACGAGATTATTGATAATTACCAACCGCTGGCCCAGGCCGTCGTGCAACTCGGCGGCGACACGTTTTCGTTCGCGCTCCTGCGATGCGATCAACTCTTGAGAGAATGCCTGCTGGGCTGCTCTCTCGGCATCGATCTGAGAGACCCTTAATCGCCAAGCGATCATTACAAAACTCAAAAGGATCACGATAATAACTGCCGAAAACCACCATGTCTTATAAAACGGAGCAAGCACACTGATATCGATTGTTTTTTCTTCGGAATTCCAAAGCCCAATGCTGTTGCCCGCAATCACGTGGAATTTGTAGCCACCTGGCGGAATGTGCGAATAATAGGCAGTACGGCGGCCCCCCGCGTCGACCCAGTTGGAATCCAGTCCCTCAAGTTTATATCGAAACCGAATCTGTTCAGGCTTAACGAAGCTGGGGGCGGTGTACTCAATTTCGAGATTCTCATCCGCAGGTCGCATCGTCAGTGGCGCCTTCGTCGACACCTCCTCATGATCGATAGATGCACTCTCAATCAGAATTGGAGGCGGTGCGGGATCCTGCCCGATGATATCCGGATCGATGGCCGCCACTCCATCCTGTGTGGGGAACAACAATTTCCCATCGTGCGTCTTTATGCCTGCCGGCCACAAGCCGCCGTTACACTCTTCATTGATCATTCCGTCGGCACGGCCGTAGGAGGTGGAGGCAATCGTCCGTCGCTTTCCCTCTGCAAATTCGTTCAACTCTTGCTTGTCGACGCGGTAAATGCCCTGGTTTGAACTCATCCAAAGGTCTCCGTTGCGGGTCTCCAGAATCTGGAAAACGCCGTTGCTGAAGAGCCCATCGCGTTTTCGATATCGAGTGAAATGGCTCCCCTGCAGACGTCCAAGTCCGTTGTCGTATGTCCCGATCCAAAGAGTTCGATCGCCATCTTCATAGAGCGATCGAATGTTGTTGCTAGGCAGCCCATCCTCTTCAGTAAAATGACTGAAGTGCCCGTCATGAAGACGAGTGAGCCCTCCATAGCCGCCGAACCATAGATCTCCCGAAGCGCTCTCGATGATGACTCGGATATCTGGAGATGCGAGGCCATCATTCGAAGTCAGAAAGTCAATAACACCGTTTCTGAATCGCCACAATCCTCGATCAGTGCCGAACCACAGTGTGCCATGGTGATCTTGTAAGATAGCCTGAACTACGGCTCCTTCTGGCAGTGCGGGAGACGTCGCCCTCTGAAGATGCCCATTGCTAAGGATGGCGAGTCCACCGTGTGTTCCTACCCAAAGCCGCCCTTGAGAGTCTTCGGCAAGCGCTGTCACGAGATGGGAAGGAAGGCCGTCAGCAACACTGTAGTTTGTAAATCGTCCCTCGTATAGGCGACTGAGTCCCTGCGCCCAAGCTCCGATCCAGATGGCTCCAACATGATCTTCGAAGATCGGGTAGACGCCAAGCGCAATTGATTTGTGGCTCATTGCGTAAACGGCGACCGTCTGTTTCTGTAGTCGATACAGTCCTTGTCCTTCTGTGCCGAGCCATAGATTCTGTTGCTGGTCTTGAAAGAACCTGGAAAATAGAAGCGTCGTGACTTTTCCAGCAGATAGATAGTCCACATAGCGATCGAGACGAGTACGGATGTGAACAATCCACGAGTGGCCATTGAAGCCGGGGTACGAAACGCTTGCGGGGTGCGCTACGTGTGCGAACTGACTGCTGTCTTTTCCCATTGTGATTGTTGCCTGCTTGCCGGCAACGGTCTCTATCCAGAGGGTGCCGGATGGGTCGCGCGCTATGCCCCATATGGACGCGCCAGAAAGCCACAACGGCAACTTGTACTTAGAATAATGACCGGCCAGGAAAACAAACAAGTAGTTGTTGTCGCTTCCCCAGAAGCCCTCGCACTCCCAACGGAGTGGATCGTATCTGATCTTTGATCCCTTGGGCGTAACATCGACTAAACTTCCCGCGCCTTCATCCCACTGGAGAATCGTGTCACCGGAGAGAATCCAAACATGCCCCTCCGGATCACATGCCAGCGCACGCGCCGCACCACTGGCCAGCCCAAGTTCAGCTCCAACGGTGTGAAACTTTCCTTGGTGATAGCGAGTGAGCTGTCCGCCCTCTGCAGTCAGCCATAAATCGCCGGTTCGATCCTCACACATGAAACTGAAGCGGTTTGAACCAATGCCCGGCGTGTTGCTCTTATCGAAGACCGTAAAGCGCACGCCGTCGAACCGGGCCAGACCATTGAATGTTGCCAACCAGAGATATCCATCCGGTGTCTGCACGATAGCGCGCACGATGTTTTGCGGCAGCCCGTTCTCAGTCATCCAGACATCGAATCGATATTGAGCGTGAAGCAGGGAAGCACTATAGAGCGCGGCGAACAGGAACGCGAAACATCGGAATGATGTTCTGAAGCGAGAGCATTGCCGGTTTCCTGGTTCAGATTTGGCTCGTGACATTTTCTCGGCGACGGGCAATCAATGATTGCTGATCCCTTTGCTCAAACGGGTAAATGTTTACACGTGAGTTTACTGCAGCGTGGACCACACGGGTGCCAGTGTCTCACAGATTGTCGTGTCGCGAGCTCAATTGTTTCCAGGCTGATGCACGCCTATCCTTATGCGGTCGATTAATTGTTCCGACTGGGCGCCAATGGCGTCGATCCACCCCCCTGTGTGGAACCACACAAGACCGCATGTAAAACCGCACGATCGCTAGTGTAGCGACCTCTATTTCTTCTTGCTCCTAGCTCTCCTAAGCTGGTCTTCGTAATAGCACACGAGTGACTTCGCTGGTTGAGGACGGTGTGCACTTGAAGCTCCACAGGTGAGTTTATGACAACGAAACCCACGCAACAGGTTCTCTTGAAGGTGATGTTCCTGGCGTTGATCTCAGGCGGACAACTGGAAATAGCCAGGGGTTTGCAGACTGCGACTCCGATGCAGGATGCACCTCAAGTTTCACCGATGGTCAGTGTAGCCGCGACTACGCCGCCTGCGGCGGCACCGCTGACCGCTGACCAGCTTAACGCGCTGGTTGCTCCAATCGCGCTTTATCCCGATGCGTTGGTCGCGCAAGTGCTGGGTGCTGCGACCTTTCCTGACCAGGTGGCTTTTGCCGACGACTGGCTCGCGCAAAACAAGAGCCTTACCGGAACCGCTTTGACGGAGGCGGTCGACCAGCAGACATGGGACACGAGCGTGAAGGCTTTGACGCTGTTTCCCAGCGTGCTCGATGATCTGGCGAAAAATCTTGCCTGGACTTCGAGCCTGGGACAGGCCTTCGATAATCAGCAGGCGGACCTGATGGCAGCGGTGCAGACCATGCGCACACAGGCGCAGGCTGCGGGAAATCTCAGATCGACATCGCAGATCCAGGTGGTTCAGCAAAACCCGCAGACCATAGTAATTCAGCCAGCCAATCCGGATGTGGTATACGTGCCGCAATATAACCCGACGATGGTGTACGGCGCGACCTACGTCGTTCCTTATTACCATGCGCGGTGGTTCGCCCCCGGCCTGTCGTTCGGCCTGGGCATCAATATCGGCGGTGGCTGGGGTGGTGGGTTCGGTTGGGGCTTCCGCTCCTGGAATATGAACTGGGGCGGCGGTGGTGGAGTGGTCTACAACCACAACACCTACATTCACAACAACACCTATATCCATAACAACACTTACATCCGCAACAACACGAACATTCATAACAACACGAACATTCATAACAACGACAACCGTTGGAACAACGCGAATAACAACCACGGGAATGACAACGGATACCGACCGAACGGCGATCGCAGTGGAGATCGCAGCTGGGCCAATGGCGGCCACAACGGCAACGACGAACGGTTCGGTGGCGATGGTGGCCGGCGGGATCAGTTCAGAGGGGACGGCGGACGACACGGCCAGTTCGGCGGCGGCAACGGTGGACGGGCTCGAGCCGAGAGTGACCGCGGCCGAAGCAGCATGCGCCAGGCCCATATGGGCGGCGGCGGTGGTCACCGTGGCGGCGGTGGTGGCGGGCACCGACGTTAGTCACCTGCGTGACTGCGCATAGCGCCTACCCGAAAACAATCGAGATTGGAGAAAAGCCGTGAAATATCCCCGGAAAAACAAGGCCCTTTACAATGCGCACATATGGCTGTCGCTGATAGTCATTGCGGGAATGAGCTTCGCCGGATGTTCGCGAAAAGCTCAAGTGACCAGTAACGTCGGCGAGCAAACTGCCTTTGGCACTCCAGCAGAAGCGGGCGAAGCGCTGCAAACGGCTTCCCGTGCCCATGACGAAAGCGGTTTAAGCAAAATCCTGGGCGAGGGATCGGCTGCGATCCTCAGTTCCGGAGACTCTGCCGAAGACAAGGCTTCCATCGATGCATTCACGAAGAAGTATGACCGCATGAATCGGTGGGTGACGCTGACGGATGGGAGCGAAATTCTTTACGTGGGCGCGGACAACTATCCCTTCCCCATTCCTCTCGCGAAGAACGCCTCAGGTAGATGGTATTTCGCTACCGCGGCGGGCGAAGACGAACTTCTGGCGCGACGGATTGGGCGAAATGAACTGCTGGCGATCGATGCCACGGAGGCAATTGCAAAGGCCCAGGAACTCTACTCCAAGAGTTCGCACAAACGTCATGTGACCGGGCTCTACGCACAGCGGATCGTCAGCACGCCGGGAACGAAGGACGGGCTCTATTGGGATGCATCGAAGGGAGAAGCACCGAGCCCGCTGGAAAGATTGTCCGGCTTTGCTGCCAACGCAAGTGCAAGTAGTCCGCTGGTATTCCACGGATACACGTTCCGGATGGTCACGTCGCGGGGAACAGCTGCGAAGGGGAATAAGAACTCTGTAACCGACGGACGGATCACCGAAGACTTCGCAGTCATCGCCAGTCCGGCACAGTACGCGGACTCCGGAATCATGACTTTCATCTTGAACGGCGACGGCGTTGTTTACCAGAAGGACCTCGGCCAGAAGACCGCCGAAGTCGCCGCGTCGATCAAGGAATACAACCTCGCGGATGGCTGGACGACCGCGGAGTAATGTGCTCGCGACAAGCCCTGTGCTGCTGCCTCCGTGTGATGGCGCAGATCACCTTCAACGCATTATCAAACCTGGAATCAAAAGGAGAAACACCATGAGGACCAAAATCGCTTTTGCCGCTCTTACCCTGTGTGCCGCTGCCACGCTTGGCGGAAGCATGATTTCTCAAGCCCAGCAAGTTATCTATGAGCCGGCACCGGCTCCCGTTTACGCACAGTCCCCAACCGTTGTTTACATGCAGGCTCCGGTAGTGAACATCGGGAACCGTCACGGCAACCTTCGCAACGCGCAAGGGAACATCGTCCAGGCCTATCAGCACATTGAACGCGCGCAGGCGGCGAATGATGGCCAACTAGGCGGACACGCGCAGCGCGCGAAGGAACTGCTGATCCAGGCGGACATTGAACTCAGACTGGCTGCCAACGTCGCTAACACGGAAGGCCGTTATTAATTGTTCTACAGCGCCTGGAGAATTACAACCTCTCCACCCACATTCAAAAACGGATTCGGAAAAAGCGAATTCCTGCTTTTTATGCGTGAATTCGCTCTGCACGAGAGACGCGGTCCGAAAGTATATCAGGGAATAACACCATGTTTAGCCTCATTCAGAAGTACCGCTCAGAGTTGGTAACGTGCGCGCTGGTCGGGGAGTTGCTGGCGTCGCCGATCGCAGAAAAGAACCCACACATTGGCGGATGCCTGGCTCTTGTCGTGTTAGTCCTGTTGCTGACGGGCTCGAATTACTCCGTGAATAAAACGCGCGACCGCGCCGTTCTGATTTCTCTCACGGCAGTCTGGACCACGATGCGGCTGGGCGAAGCATTCGACGGAAGCCACCATATATTCTCTTCTCTCGCGCCGCAGCAGGTCCCTGACGCCCGCGTGATCCTCGACGATCAGTACGGAAAGATTTTTCACCTAGGCCTCATTCCCGCTTACTCTTCGTATCTTGGGCCGGTACGACGAGACCAGCCGTGCAACCACCACCGCGACATAGAAAATACCGACCATGCTTTCGAGGGCTGCGGTAATTCGCAGGTAAGGATTGATCGGCACAATTCCGCCGTAGCCCACGCTGCTTAGGGTAATCATGCTGAAATAGAGCAGGGTACTTGTCTTCCAGGCCGGAATGACTT
>JABDBE010000050.1:19526-20826 GCA_013288805.1 Acidobacteriota bacterium | reverse complement strand
GAGAATCTGGTCAAGAGCGAGGCGGCGCTATGCTACCGCTTGCTGCGTTATTTGAATTCCGCCGCCTTCGGCTTCGCCAACGAAATTCACTCCGTCCGGCATGCCCTGGCAATCCTGGGAGAACGCGAAGTCCGCCGCTGGATCCGCTTAGTAGCCACTCTCGGCGCCGGACAAGGCAAGAGCAGCGAACTCGTACTCTCCGCCATGGTCCGCGCCCGCTTCTGTGAATTGCTCTCACCGAAAATTCCCCACGGCGACTCCGACTTGTTCCTGATGGGCCTGCTGTCATTGATGGATGCGATTCTCGAACTACCCATGTCCCAGGTGCTCGACAATATTCCCATCGATCAGGAAACCAAGGCCGTGCTGCTCGGCGGAGCTAGCCCTCTGCGCGCCTTTTATCAACTTATGCTGGCCCAAGAATCCGGAGAGTGGAGAACAGCCACTGATCTCACCAGTCAGCTTCATCTTACCGAGAGTGAAGTCGCGGAGTGCTACTGGCAGGCCATGCGGTGGGCGCGCGAGGTAAGTAGCGGGACTTAGGAACGCCGGCTATCGAATGGTTCACATCTCACATTCGCTGGCGAGCCGACGACCCGGCTGCGAAACAGCAAGCAGTTACTTCTGTGCAAAATTACCGTTAGTTAGCACTTGCGCTCTAAGCGCCGCGAGAGATACCATCAGAGTGTTCCCAAGCGGCCATGCTCTCTAGCCGGCCTCCCGCGCCCATCAGCTCCAGGCGCCTAGACGGACAAAGATCATTCACGGATGAACTCCAATCGCATTGGGTTTCCACGCACGCTCGGTGCATGTGCGCGAGGCGATGTACCACCCGGAGAGCGGTTGCACCAAGGCAGCACAACAGAATCTTCTTTCTGAGACTGAAACGCAAGACTACACACGAGAAACAATATGAATGTTGGACCGGGAAATCCCTCCGGAGGCGGAGGGCAACGCAGACGGCGGCGGGGACGTCGCCCGTCGAATCGCGCAGGGAACCCCGGCGGTCGCGACCGCCAACAAGCTAGCGGTATTTACAGCGCTCCCATGGATCACAGCTATCGCGGTGCGCTCGGGGGAGACAAAGGGTCTCGCGGACGAGGCGGCCGTCCCGGCTTTGCTCCGTCTTACGCTCCGATGGAACCAGAACCGCTTCCGCCCAACGAGGACGCCAATTCGCGCATCTTCGCGTTCGTGGATGATCTGTTTTTTCAAGCCAAGATTCAGGAGACGGCTCGCAAGCTCAATGTCAAAGTCGAGTTCGTCAAGAATGAAAAAGACATGTTGGAGCGGATTAAAC
>JABDBE010000050.1:0-19516 GCA_013288805.1 Acidobacteriota bacterium | reverse complement strand
ACTGTCGTAGGACTGGCCGCGATCTGGAAATCCTGCACGCCCAAAGGTGCTGAAGCTGAAGTCGAACCAGCAAAGTTGGAGTGGATTAAACAGAATGGCGAGGAGAAGCCTTCGCTGGTCATTTTCGATATGAACAACGCGAACGCCAAGCCGCTGACTTTGATTCCAAAGCTCAAGAGCAAGCTGAAGAAGACTTCGATCATCGGATTTCTTTCGCATGTGCAGGGCGACTTGAAGCAGAAAGCCCATGAAGTGGGATGCGACATGGTTCTGCCGCGCTCGGCCTTCTCGCAGAATCTGCCGCAGTTGCTGCGCCGTCACGGTGCGCCAGAAGACGAAGCCGCCGCGGAATAATGCAGTCGCGAGCGTCCTCGCTCGCGCGACTGCGTACGCTCAAAGATGGTTGTTATTGCTCTGGATTTGTCCCCGGTTATGGGCGGCAAAATTGCTCAGGCACACATATACGGTAGCCACCAGCGTGAGCACTCCCGTTATCGCCCATCGGTCCCAGTGCAAGCCCGCACTCGGCTGAACCTTGAACTCATGCCCAAAGCTGAAGATCTGACTAAAGGGGACTGGAGCTATGAAGTAGAGGTAGAGCGGCAAACAAAGTAGCGATGATGCGAGCGCGATCCCCGCAGCAACTCGCGGGCTCACAAAGGTCACAATCAGAGCCAGCAGAAACAAAGAATCCCAACGTCCGTTATCGAGAGCAGCGGACTGGTAAGCCACCCTCCGCTAAATTCCGTTCCGTCGAGCCCGTTTGAGTTGCGCAGGGCCACGTACACGCCCATAAGGCAAAGGAGGGCTAAAGAAAGCTGGTGGTTCCGGGCTTTCTTCATAGGGTGGCTCCGACGCGGCGGCGATTCTGCCCTTTACCCTGGAGGCCACTGCAAGCTTCGCCCGCCCAGTAAATGAACATGCAGATGAAAAACAGATTGTCCGGCACGCGGGCCGACGTTGAGCACGGTCCGATAGCCGTCCTCGATGCTGCGCTGCCGCGCGATATTGGCGGCGACGAGCTGGCAGCGGCCGATCAGTTCCGCATCCTCGGCCGCGGCTTCCTTCAATCCACGCACGTGTTTCTTGGGAACCACGAGCACGTGCGTCGGAGCCTGCGGATTAATATCGTCGAAGGCATATGTGTGCTCGTCTTCGTAGACCTTCTTGGAGGGTATTTCCCCGCGAATGATGCGGCAGAACAGACAGTCGTTCATGACACCGTCCATGGTTTGAGATAGGAGACACGCCGCGCTGTGCACGGGCGTCGCCGGGGACGGGGAAGGCGCAGAGTTACTATATCCGATCGGATAGCGTTTTTGCAGTGCGGGGTCTGGTTCACGGCGACTCGATGCCAAGGTTCAATTCAGATTCGAATACGCTTCGCAGAATTTCTCAGTCGAGCCTGACTAGAAAGATGGAACCTTGCGGAGTCTGAGTTTTGCGCGCGACTTCTTCGGCAAGTTTGCGATCGTCATCTTGTACGCGGACTCGCACCCACCAATCGCCGATTGGGCTGCTGAAACATTGCACCTTCGCGGTTTGATAACGGTGGGACAGATGGTCGGCTAACTTATCCGCCGAGTGTTCTTTCTCGAAAGCGCCGATCTGTACCGCCCATCTCCCACCTGTTTCCAAGGAAGACGGAGCCCGCATGACTTCGATGCGGACCATCGCGACGCCTGGCTGCAAAACGTCCACTTTCCTGGCCGCGGCCTGCGAAAGATCCAGAACGCGGCCTTCCACAAAGGGTCCGCGATCGGTAATCCGCACCAGCGCCGAGCGACCAGTCTTTAGATTGGTTACACGCACAATCGAACCCAGCGGAAGGGTGCGATGCGCAGCGGTCATCGCGTTCATGTTGTAAATTTCACCGTTGGAACCGCGGCGCTTGTTGTACGGACCTCCGTACCAACTTGCGAGACCAGTTTCCACCAGAATCGGTTTCGTATTTGTTGGAATGCGGAACCCATCTTCCTCCGACTGTGCGGGTACAGTTGTCTCAGTTGGTGGCGGGGCATTTGCGGAACTGGTTTGCGATTCAGGCGCGGTGAGGGGCGGCGGGGGCGGAACATTGACCTGCGCCTGTTTATGTCCGCCGCAGCCAGTGAGCAGGAACAAGAGAAGAGAAACAAAAACAGCGATCCCAAAGGGACGGGTGCGACCCCCGCTTAAGCAAGCGCTCACGTGCGGGGAGGCTGGTTCTCCATATAGTCGGCGAGTTTCGCGAGCTTCTCCGACGCTATGCGTAATGCTTTGGTGGAATGCTGGCGGACAACCGGCACGACTTCGTCGTTCAGATGAGCAATTAACTCCGCCGTTTCTTTCTCCACCGTGGTAACTGCATCGGCCACGGATTTGTTGATGCGCGCAGATGCTTCTTCCACCTTGCGGTTGAAGTCGTTCATGGAGGTCCTTCGATTTCGTGAGCGCGTAAAAGAGCACTCGTAGATTGCGGACACCAGGCTCAGCCATTATTTCCTGCCTGCGAGCGAAGGTCAACGGGGAGGCATCCTGAGTCAAACCCCTAGGCGCGGCGAAAGTAGCGCGGTTGGCCACTTCAGTCGACTCGGGCTTTTTGCAGTAGAATCGCGCCATGCGTCCTCCGAGATAGCCTGTTAGTTTGTGGGATGAGGAGGCGCGGGGGTTGTACGGTCTGCATAAATGACCTTAGAACAAGCCAGGGAAACCGAGGACTCGATCAGCCACGGACGCTTTCAGCGCTCTCTACTCGGCTGGTTTGACCGCCATAAACGCGATTTGCCCTGGCGGCGCGATCGCGATCCGTACCGTGTCTGGCTTTCGGAAATCATGCTCCAGCAGACTCGCGTGGCGGCTGTTACGAATCACTATGAGAGATTTTTGCAGCGCTTCCCGAGCGTCGAAAGGCTGGCTGCCGCACGAGAGGCGTCGGTGTTGGCGGCCTGGAGCGGGCTGGGATATTACCGTCGCGCCCGCATGTTGCATGCGGCGGCGAAGAAGATCGTGAAGGAGCATGGAGGCAAGTTTCCCGGGAGCGTAGAAGGTTTGCGGGCCCTGCCTGGGATCGGCCGCTACACGGCGGCGGCGATTGCCAGCATTGCCTTCGGCCAGCTTGTAGCTGTGGTGGACGGAAACGTAGAGCGCGTTTTGCAGCGGGTGCATGGGAAGAAGATTGCAGGTGAAGCGTTGTGGCGCGCAGCGGGAGAATTGCTGAGTCAACTGCGTCCGGGCGATTTCAACCAGGCCGTGATGGAATTGGGTGCGACCCTATGTTTGCCGCGGCAGCCCCGATGTCTCTTGTGCCCGGTATCCGATCTTTGTGCGACACGCGGAGAACTGCAGGGGCAAATAGAGGCAAGAAGCCAGATTAAGCGACACATCCATTACACGCTCGCTTGCCGGAACGGATCGATCTTCCTGGTTCAGCGTTCGAAGACGGTAGCGCTGATGCCAGGCATGTGGGAATTGCCAGAGGCGTCCGTGAACGAAACAGCCGAAGAATGGCTCACTGTAAGGCATTCCATCACCGTGACTGACTATGTGGTTCGAGTGCTGCGGGGCACCGCTCCCAGGTATCTAAACGGACGCTGGGTGCGTAAATCCCGCGTTACGGCTTTGCCTTTAACCGGTCTGGCACGGAAAATCCTGCGCGCGGCCAAGATCATCTAAAATGTAGAAACGAGTGAAGTGGCTTCGGAAAATCTTCGGAGGAAACAACATGGCTGCTCTGACCGCGGGAAAGTCCGCGCCGGATTTTAAGCTGCAGACGATGGATGGAAAGCAATTCTCATTGCGCGAGGCACTTACGCGCGGCCCGGTGGTCGCAGCATTCTTCAAGATTTCCTGTCCGGTGTGCCAATACACTTTCCCGTTTCTTGAGCGGATTTACAAAGCCCATGGAGGAAAGAATGTAACCATCGTCGGCGTCTCCCAGAACGAGAGGAAAGATACGGCTGCATTTATCAAAGAATATGGCCTGACTTTCCCCGTGCTGCTGGATGACACGAATACCTATCCCGTGTCGAACGCCTACGGCCTGACCAATGTGCCGACCATTTTCTGGATTGCGCAGGACGGAGAGATTGAAATCTCCAGCGTGGGATGGGAGCGGAAGGAGATCGAAGAAATCAATCGTAAGGCCGCGGAAATCAATGGCGATGGACAGAAGCCGGTGTTCCGCAGCAGTGAGCAGATTCCGGACTTTCGCGCGGGTTGAGGGTCAAAAAACTAGCCCGCGGTCGCGGGCGCAGGCAGATAGATCGAGTCAGCGAACTTCGCGCGAACCCAAAGGCTGAGTCCACTGGTAACAACGCGCTCCTGTTGCTTTCCCGTACAATAAAACCCTTATCCGACATCTTCGTTTTCTGAGGAGCCTCTGAAGGATGCGTACTTGCATCATTGTGCTTTTCGTAGTTTTTGAGTGCTCAACTTTTTCCGCGACGCAGTCCTCGCACAAGCATAACCGAACGGCTACGGATTCCGTGCGACTGCCGGGCGCTGCCTTCGTTGCCATGCAGAAGATCGATCCGGAGCGCATCAGGGCGCACGTCCGTTTGCTGTCTCATGACCTGCTCGAAGGACGCGGTACGGGACAACGAGGCGGTGACATTGCGGCCGAATACATTGCCACTCAATTTGCCCTCTATGGTCTGAAACCGGTTGGCGACAACGGGACTTACATGCAGAAGGTTCCGATGGTGGGCATTACGCCGGCGCCCGAAACAACGTTTTCCCTGATGTCGTCGACAGGCGTGGCCTCAGATCTCAAGCCGCTCGAACAATACGTGGCCTACGACCAGACGCAACAACCGCGTTCCGACGTTGACGCTGAAATTGTGTACGTGGGCTACGGAATCGAAGCTCCCGAATATCAATGGGACGACTACAAGGGAATGGACGTACGCGGTAAAGTTCTGCTGATGCTGGTCAATGAACCACCCTCCGACGATGTGAATTTCTTCAAAGGAAAAGCGCTCACCTATTATGGTCGCTGGACCTACAAATATGAAGAGGCCGCGCGAAAGGGCGCTATAGGCGCGATTCTTATCCATCAAACCGAGATGGCGAGTTATCCCTGGGAAGTCGTTCGCAACTCGAACTCTGGAGAGAAGTCATACCTAAAGCTCGACGGCTCACCAAAACTGAAGGTTGCGGCATGGGTCCAATTCGATGTTGCGAAACAACTGACGGTTGCTGCGGGCATGGACGTGGACAAGATGATAGCGGACGCGCGTTCTCGCGATTTCCATCCGGTGACGTTACCCGTGAAATTGAAAGCACGCATGGTGAGCAAGATTCGCCCGTTTGAATCGAACAACGTGTTGGCCATGCTGCCGGGGTCGGATCCCAAGCTCAAGAGTGAGGCTGTGATGTATACAGCCCATTACGATCATCTCGGCATTCGCCCCGATATGCCCGGCGATAACATCTACAACGGCGCTAACGATAACGCCACCGGTTGCGGAATTTTGCTGGAGCTCGCGCGCACGTACGCCGACGCAGCGCAGAGGCCGCATCGGTCCATTCTGTTTGCGTCCGTCACGGCAGAGGAGCAAGGCTTGCTGGGCTCGGAGTATCTGGGCAAGCATCCGCCGGTTCCGGCAGGCAAGATCAGCCTTGATCTGAACTATGACGACATACCGCCCCTGGGCGCACCAGAGGAAGTTGAGGTTTCGGGAGCCGAGCGCACGACATTTTACCCGGAGATCGAGGCCATGGCGAAAACTTTCCGGCTGACGATTCGCCCTGATTCGCGCCCTGAGGCCGGACATTATTATCGATCCGATCACTTCAGTTTGGCGCGCGTGGGCATTCCATCGTTCTCGATCAACGAAGGCACAAAATATAAGGGACACGATGCCGCATGGGGCATGCAACAGGCCGAAGAGTACACCTCCAAGCACTATCATCAGCCGAGCGATGAATATCATCCGAGCATGGATTTTACCGGCGATGCGGCGATGGCGCGATTCGGATTCGTGCTGGGATGGGAAGCCGCATCGCAAACCAAACTCATCGGCTGGCAGAAGGGCGATGAGTTTGAGGCGGCTCGCATCAAAAGCTTTGCCGGCGCGCAGTAGGTCCGGTTCAGTTTGCCATCGTTTTGAGGTCAGGGCTTAGGATCAGCGTGGCTTCGGTAAGGCGCTGCACGTCATTCGCACTCAGGCCGGGCGCGACTTCTTCCAGTAACAAGCCCGAAGGCGTCACGTGAATGACTGCCATCTCCGTGACGATCGTATTCACGACTCTCACGCCAGTCAGTGGTAGCGTGCATCTCTTCAGGATTTTCGGTTGGAGATCTTTGGTCGTGTGCTCCATGGCGATAATCACGCGGCGCGCGCCCGCCACCAGGTCCATCGCGCCACCCATGCCTTTTACCATTTTCCCTGGGATCATCCAGTTCGCCAGGTTCCCTTCCTCATCGACTTCCATGGCGCCCAGAACGCTGAGGTCAATGTGGCCGCCGCGAATCATGGCGAAAGAGTCGGCGCTTGAAAAATAAGCCGTGCCTGCCATTTCGCTGACGGTTTCTTTTCCGGCATTGATCAGATCGGAATCCTCCTGGCCTTCGATCGGATACGGGCCGATGCCCAACATGCCATTTTCGCTTTGCAGGATTACATCCATTCCCGCCGGAACGTAGTTGGCTACAAGCGTCGGCATCCCGATACCGAGATTAACGTAGAAACCATCTCGCAGTTCTTGAGCGATACGCTTGACGATGCGTTCGCGCTTATCGACATCTTTGCCGGGCATGCGGCCTAACTTACCTTTCTCGTCGTTCGTTTCTCGATTCGCCTCTCGTACAACTCACCCTGGAAGATGCGATTCACGTAAACGCTTGGCGTGTGTATCAAATCAGATTCCAGCTCGCCCACATCAACCAGATGCTCGACTTCCGCGATCGTCACCTTTGCCGCGGCTGCCATCATCGGATTGAAGTTGCGGGCCGTCTTTCGATAAACGAGATTGCCCCACTTGTCGCCCTTCCACGCTTTCACCAGTGCGAAGTCGGCTTTCAGCGCGTGTTCCATGACATACATGCGACCGTCGAATTCGCGCGTCTCTTTATTTTCAGCGACGATCGTTCCGACTCCGGTGGGCGTGAAGAAGGCAGGGATGCCAGCGCCGCCCGCCCGCATGCGCTCGGAGAATGTTCCCTGCGGCACCAGATCCAACTCGACTTTGCCTTCCAGAACCATCCGTTCGAGTAGCTTATTTTCGCCGACGTAGGTTCCGATGTGTTTGCGAATCTGTCCCGCGGAAAGCAGAAGGCCCATGCCCAAACCGTCTACGCCAACGTTGTTGCTGATTGTGGTTAGATTCTTCACGCCCTTGCGGACGAGAGCGCGAATCAGGTTCTCCGGAATGCCGCAGAGCCCAAAACCGCCAACCATAACGATGGCGCCGTCGGAGATATCGCGAACGGCCTCGTCGGCATTAGCAACGACTTTGTTCATGAGAAAAAGAATTCTAAATGAGAATTGAGACAGTGAGCCAATGAATCAACGACTCAATTCATTTGCTTCCGTTTGGCTGGCCCGATTTTCTTCAGCTGATGGGCCCGCTCAAACTCCATTGCCAGTTCTCGCGTGTCGAGATTTTCGCGGATATGCGCGAGATGTTGCTCCAGTCTCAGCAGAGCGTTTCGAATATTCGTCTTATTGGTGAGAGCGATGTCGCGCCACATGGAATAAGGACTGCCCGAAATACGCGTCATCTCACGCAACGCGCGGCCGCCGGCTTCGAGGAGTGGCGCATCTGCGCCATATTCATCAACCAACGCAGCGGCGAGCGCGGTTGAAATCATTTGAGGCAAATGACTGATCCAGGCACACAACTGGTCGTGCGCGCCGGCATCCATGCCGGCGATGCGCGCGCCAATCTTCTCTACCCATTCCAGATACTCTCCACTCAAATCGTCGTAAATCTTTTGCCCAGCAACGGGCGTCACGAACCAGGCTGCGCCCTGAAAAAGATCGGGGTCGGCATATTCCACGCCAGATTGTTCCTTACCCGCCATGGGATGACCTGCGAGAAAACGAGCGCCGGTGTTCTTGCGAAAGATTATTTTAGCTTTCTCAAGGACCAGCGCCTTGGTACTACCGACATCCGTGAGCAGGGTCTTCGGAGGCAGCACCGGACCGAGCCGCTCGATCAAATCGATGATTCCGCTGACGGGCGTAGCGAGCACAATGATCTGGCTGCCACGAACCGCGTCGGCGGGGTTTGTGTGCCCAGCATCAATCGCAGCCTTAGTTCGCGCGCGCTCGAGAACGGGCGCCCGATCGCAGCCAATGATTCGTCCGGCAAACCCACGCTTCTTCACAGCGAGGGCGAAGGAACCGCCAATTAAGCCAGTCCCAACAATCGTGATTTGGCGAATAGGCATCAGCTAATTTCACCACAGAGAAACTGAGAATCACGCGATTGTGCGGCCAACAGCCGGCGCAATGATTCGCAACTGATCCATCAACTCGGAGAATTGATCAGGGTAAAGCGATTGCGCACCATCTGATAACGCTTTGTCGGGATCGTGATGCACCTCGATCAAAAGCACGTCGGCGCCAGCGGCCACAGACGCGCGCGCCATAGGGGCAACTTTATCGCGAATCCCGGTGCCATGCGACGGATCAGACGCCATGGGCAGGTGCGAGAGCTTGTGAATGATCGGGATGGCAGAAATATCAAGCGTGTTGCGAGTATAGGTTTCGAACGTGCGAATGCCGCGCTCGCACAGAATGACATTGTAGTTTCCACCAGCCATAATGTACTCGGCGGAGAGCAACAACTCCTCGAAGGTCGCAGCAATGCCGCGCTTGAGCAGAACCGGCTTCTTAACTTTGCCCAATTCACGCAGCAAATTGAAATTCTGCATGTTGCGCGCGCCGACCTGGAAGATGTCTACAAAAGGCAGCATGATGGCGATCTGCGAAATCTCCATGACCTCGCTGACGACCAACAATCCAAAGCGATCACCGGCCTCGCGCAGAAGTTTCAAAGCTTCCAACCCGAGTCCCTGGAAAGAGTAAGGAGAACTGCGCGGCTTGAAAGCGCCGCCGCGAAGCGCCCGCGCGCCCGCCTTTGCCACGCGCTCAGCTGTGGCGAAAAGCTGCTCGCGAGATTCAACGGAACACGGACCCGCGATCACGACGACTTGCTCGCCTCCGATTTTTAATCCGTTGGCAAATTCGACGATCGTGCCTGCCGGGCGAAAACTTCGTCCCGCCAACTTGTAGGGCGCGCTAATACGGTGAACGTGTTCGACTCCCGATAAGACTTCGAGGTTGCGAATGTCGAAATCGACTCGCGCACCCACCGCCGCGACAACAGTCTGCCTCGCACCGGTAGAGCGATGCACCGAGAAACCCATCTCGATCAGGTGTTCCACCACCTGCTGGATTTGCTCCTCGGTTGCCGTTTCCTGCATTGCGACGATCATAAAAAGGCGGCCGTTTTTCTCAGTCGTTCACTTCAGAATCCAATTCCGTATCACCCGCAACCTCGCTCGTTGGCTGCTTAGGCGCGATCTCTTCTTGCTGAATCTGGCGCATGATGTCCATGATGCGTTCGTAGATGCAGAGCAAATCGCGATCCGGCAACGGCCCCCGATTCACGCCGCGCACATTGTCGAATACGGCCCGCTCACGATCTGGCTCATAGATAGGCATACCAACGCCACGTTTCAATTTGCCGATCTCGTGGGCGGCTTGCGCTCGCTGACTCAGTAATTCCACGAGTCTGCGGTCAAGCTCGTCGATTTTCTTGCGCCAATCGGAAATGTCCATAGAAGCCATAAGCTCAGCCGTCAGCTCTCAGCTCAAACCGTCAGAAATCCGAAATCGTAAGCATCAGCCTGTCAACCACCTGAAACGGAACTCATCGTTGAGCTGAAAGTTGAATGCTGACGCCTGAGAAGCTGTTTTATGAATTCTGCCACAGACTCGGCTTCTTTGCCGGGATTACCCTCGATGGTTTCGACAATTGCACTGCCAACCACGGCCGCGTCAGCGAATTCTCCCACTGCAGTGAATTGCTCCGCTGTAGAAATACCGAAGCCAACCGCAATGGGAAGCTTCGTGTACTTGCGCAGGCGACGAACTAGTTTTTGCGCATCTTGATTCAACTGCTGGCGGGCTCCAGTCACCCCGGTTCGAGAGACCGCATAGAGAAATCCGCTCGACACTTGGGCAATGCACTTCAGACGTTCGTCCGTGCTGGTGGGCGCCGCGAGAAACACAGTTGCCAAATCGTTGCGTCGCATCTCGCGTAGATAGTCGCCCGCTTCCTCCACCGGTAAGTCTGTCAGCAACGCCCCATCAACCCCCGCGTGGCGTGCGACCTTGCAGAACTTTTCCAATCCCATGCGCAGGATCGGATTCAAGTACGAGAAGATAATCAACCCGGTTGACTGTGCATGCTGGCGCACTTCTGCTGCGAGTTTCAGAACATCAACCAGCGTTGTGCCCTGCTCCAGCGCCCGTTGGCTGGCCCGTTGAATTGCCGGGCCGTCGGCCACGGGATCGCTGAACGGCACACCCAATTCAATCACATCGGCGCCAGCCTCGATCGCAGCCAGGACGACAGCGCGGGTGGTTGATAAATCGGGGTCGCCACAGGTGACGTATGCGACCAAAGCGGGGCGAGTTGGGAAAGAAAGGGGCATGGTCTGCGAAATCTGGTTAAAGCTCGCGATTGGCAAAGCGAAATCCTGAATTGACCTATCCGTCGAGCTTCAGGTTTTCCCTTAAGATCCCGATATCTTTATCTCCGCGCCCGGAGACGTTCACGATCACGATGTCTGACTTCTTCATCCTGGGTGCGCGTTTGATCACTTCCACAACAGCGTGCGCCGACTCGAGCGCAGGAATGATGCCTTCCGTCCGAGCCAGCAGGGTGCACGCGTCGAGCGCTTCTGTATCGGAGGCTGAAACATACTCAGCACGACCCGAATCGTGAAGAGCCGCGTGCTCCGGACCAATCGACGGGTAGTCAAGTCCCGCCGACACCGAATGCGTATTCGCCACTTGTCCCGCTACGTCCTGCAGCAGATAGGAAAATGTTCCCTGCAGCACGCCCGGCGAGCCGCCATGAAAGCGCGCGGCGTGTTGGCCCAGGTTGTCACCGCATCCGCCAGCTTCCACGCCGATCAGCCTCACTCGTTTGTCTTTGATGAATTCATAGAAAATGCCAATGGAATTCGAGCCGCCGCCCACGCAAGCAATAATCGCAGCGGGCAGCTTGCCTTCGGCTTTGAGAATCTGGGCGCGCGCTTCCCGACCAATGACTTTGTGAAAATCGCGAACCATCGTCGGATACGGATGGGCGCCGAGCACGCTGCCCAGCAGATAATGTGTGTTGCGAACGTTAGTCACCCAATCACGCATGGCCTCATTGATGGCATCTTTCAACGTGCGCGACCCCGAGTCCACGCCGCGCACTTCGGCTCCGAGCAGCCGCATGCGGAAAACATTTAGCTCCTGTCGCCGCATGTCCTCGGTGCCCATGTACACAACGCACTCGAAGCCGAGCAGCGCACAGACAGTAGCGGTGGCGACGCCGTGCTGTCCTGCACCAGTTTCTGCTATGATGCGACGCTTGCCCATGCGCTCTGCCAAAAGCCCCTGTCCCAGACAGTTGTTGATTTTGTGCGCCCCGGTATGAAGCAGATCTTCGCGCTTAAGATAGATCTTTGCGCCGCGAAGCTTTTCGGTGAGCCGCCGTGCGAAAAACAATGCTGTCGGCCGGCCAGCGTAGGTGTGCAAGAGTTCATCCAAACGACGCTGGAATCTGCGATCGCGTTTCGCTTTGTCGTATTCGCGCTCCAATTCTTCAAGCGCGGACATCAGCGTCTCGGGGACGTAGCGCCCTCCATAGGCGCCGAAGCGACCTTTGACTGCGGCCTTTGTCGACTTATCGCCCTTTATAACTGTCGTGGTCGCCATATCGCTTATACGAGCCTCTCCGCCTGACGAACTGCCGAGACAAACGCTCGAACTTTTTCTGGATCTTTCTTGCCCGGTTTTGATTCGACTCCGGAGGAAACATCCACGCCCCAAGGCTTCAGGACATGGATCGCTTCTGTAACATTCGTGGGGTTCAGGCCACCAGCTACCACAACCTTCACGACCTGCTGCATGTGCTCTACGATGGGCGCTGCTTTCTCCCAATCAAACGTCATGCCGGTTCCACCCGGTTGTTGGAGACTGCCGGAATCGAGGAAAATTGTATCGATGAAGTCGCGCACTCGCTCCGCTTCCGGAAGGGATCGCATAGATTCCAATACGTGAACCATGCTGTCGACAAAACTCTTCGCAGAACTCTCCGACTCAATAAACGACGCCGCTGGCAAAGACGCGTAGAGCTTGAACCCAACTGGAAAGCACCCCAAACCATGCGCCGTTGTTTCGCTCACCGATTCGAGGTGCGACTCGAGGTGAAGTTGCGACGCGGTTAATCCTAAATCGTGCGCGAGTTCTGGCAGGTTTTTCGGACCACCACCGACGAACACTCCAACTTTTTCGACCCGCGCCGGCATCTGGCGCACAATCTCGCAAACAGTTTCAGGAGTTACGTTTCGCGGGCTCTTCTCGTAGAAAACGAATCCCAATGCATCCGCGCCAGCCTCAACGGCGCTTCGCGCATCCTCGAGATTCGTGATTCCACAGATTTTTACCCACGTCATGAAACTCGGTTCTCCGTCCTCAGTTGCTGGTGCACGGTTGATCAGCGCTGATGAGCGCATGGGATTCGCGTAGCGCTTCCGCCAGGAGACCCTTCAACGCTTCTCCGGGTGATTTCGCTTTCATCAAGGACTCACCGATCAGAAATGCGTGGTAACCCGCAGCGCGCAGACGCGCGATGTCAGTGCCGTTATTGATTCCGCTCTCAGCTACGCGCAGCGCGATCTTTGGAATTGAGTCAGCTAGTCGAAATGTGGTTTCAAGATCAACCTTGAATGTGCGCAAGTCGCGGCTGTTAACGCCGATGAGCGTGCACCCGGCGTCTTCGGCTCGGCGCAATTCCTGTTCATCATGTACCTCACACAAGACGTCGAGACCGTACTCTCCGGCCCGACGGGCCAGCAATTTAAGCTCTTGCGGGGACAACGCAGCCACAATCAACAGAACCGCATCGGCGCCGTTGGCTCGGGCTTCCAGCAACTGGAATTCATCGAGGATGAAATCCTTGCGCAGGCAAGGCAACTTTGTGCTGGCCGATGCACGCCGCAGATTTTCCAACGACCCTTGAAAGAACTCCTCATCGGTCAGGACCGACAAAGCGGCTGCCCCTGCGGCCTCAAGTTCTTGTGCCAGTCCTGCAGAATCGAACTCAGAACGAATGAGCCCGCGAGAAGGCGACGCACGCTTCAGTTCCGCGATGACGGCGATGCCATTGTGCCTCTTTGATTCCAATCCACGTCGAAAGCCGCGCGGGACGTGATTCCCAGCCTGCCGCTCCAATTGGCACAGATCGGCTGCAGGCTTCGTCTCCGCAATTCTTCGACGGGTTGCAGCAACGATTTGATCCAGGCTGGCCGGCATGGCAAGTTGCAACAATTATACGGGAGGGGTGTCGAGACCTTTGTCAACAGCTCGTCAAAGGTGGGAAAGAAATTTGGTCAGAGTATCGGGAACGCCGAACAAAAAGACCTTGGTGCCATCGAAGGGACTCGAACCCCCACACCCTTGCGGGTACATGGACCTGAACCATGCGCGTCTGCCAATTCCGCCACGATGGCAAAAAGTGATTCGTTACGGGGCGACCTATTCAGGCCGCCTTCAGGAGAGAACCACAGCTAATATTCTACAGGGGCATCGCTTGCTGTCAAACGTCGAGGTCGGGCATCAAGCCTCGGGCTTTAGGCTTTCGGCAGCTGAATCAGAAGATCCGCTCACTTCGTAACTTCGAGTCAGGGAGATAATCCAAGACTCTGAAGCCTGAAGCCTGGAGCCCAGAGCCCGAAACCTGGAACTCCCTACCCTTCAAGCTTCGCAGTCATTGTGATGTTGGCCTTGAGTACCTTTGACACCGGACAGCCGCTCTTGGCGTTCTCGGCCGCCTTCTGGAAAGCAGCTTGATCGGCATTGGGTACGTGGCCAACCACATCCAGATGAACCGCAGTGATCGTCCAGCCAGAATCGAGTTTTTCCATCGTGAGTGTGGCGGTGGTCTCGATGCTGGATGCCGTCAGATTGGCAGCGCCCAACTGTCCAGATAAGGCCATGGAAAAGCATCCGGCATGTGCCGCCGCAATCAATTCTTCCGGATTCGTGCCGGGCGTGTTTTCAAATCGCGTGCTGAAGGAATAGGGGGTATTGCTTAGCACGCCGCTCGATGACGAGACCGCGCCCTTTCCGTCCTTCAGTCCGCCCTTCCAAACTGCGCTTGCCTTGCGTTGCATTGTTTCTCCTCGAATTATGAAGTCATGTTCTTAGCTATTGTAGATGGAAGCGAACAAAGGTGTCAGGTCCGACGCATTTAGCACTTGGTATTTAGTCCGGCAGGTTCTAGTCAAAGATTGGAATCTTCAGGGCAAAATGCCGATTGATTCAGTAGAAATCGGAACAGCTCAGATAAAAGCCGCACTGTGGGCAGCTCAGTTTGCAGCGAATCTCTTGCAGTTCCTTCGAGCAGTTGGGACAGAAGCGTGATGCGGCGCCGCAATCGGAACTAACGATGGCATCGGTCACGCTGGACTTTCCGAAAACGATCGGGTCTGATGCCGGGCGACTCATGCTCGCTGAAACCTATCATCGGGAAACGGCGTCCGCAATTGCAATTCCCGATTCCTCAGGCCACTTTCGCATCTTCGCCGACTTTGATTTCCTGGCCGCTCGGCATACCGGTGCTCCAGGAATCGCCGACGATGCGCCAAACGCCCAAGCGACGCCACGCACGCAGGAACTTTCCTGCATCGCCGACGGTTCGGTGACCCGGGTCAAACGAAACCGTGTAACGGCCAATTTCGATCGCCATGTCGCCCGAGTAGTCCACGCGCGTGGTTTCAAAGCGCAGATTCTGGTAGCCCGAATCCCCGTACTGCCGGAGGGCGCGCTCAATCCCTTTCGTCCCCTGAGACGACTCACGATGCGAAAGCATCAACACGCCGTCAGAAGCGAACAATGCCGCTACCTGGTCATAGTTGCCGGTGTTGAAGGCCGTGCAGAAATCTTGAGTGAGACCGCGAATGGTTGACTCGACATCAAGTGGTGGATTGAATCCACTACTATTGGGGGGCCGGTACATCAAACTACCTCCTGGGGGGAACAGGACGCTGCATACTCTGAATATGCATTGTAGCGCAGAAATCGAAGTGGAAAACTGCCAAGTTTTCCTCCGCCGATGCGATTTCAACGCCACCCAAGCCGGTTCCCTATATGCAAGTTCCAAATCTTGATACTTAGATTATGATGATGTGGGCTGAGAGCTCGTTCATGCCCTCAACTCTCGACTGAGGCGTAAACCATGTACTTCGAACAGTTTTACCTGGGTTGTCTAGCGCACGCTTCCTACATGTTGGGGTCAGCGGGGGAAGCAATTGTGGTCGATCCTCAGCGAGATGTGGACATTTACTTGAAGGCCGCGGAAGAGCACAACCTGAAGATCCATCATATTTTCGAGACTCATCTGCACGCCGATTTTGTCTCGGGACATAAAGAACTGGCCGCGCGTACCGGAGCAAAGATTTACATGGGAGCCAATGCTGGCGCCGCATTTCCCCACGTTGCAGTGCGAGATGGCTTCGAGTTGCGAGCCGGGAAAGTGCTTCTCAAAGTGCTGGACACTCCGGGACACACGCCCGAAAGCATATGTCTTCTGATCACCGACGAAGAGAAATCACCCAATCCCTGGGCAGTCTTGACCGGCGACACGTTATTCCTCGGCGATGTCGGACGGCCCGATCTCTCGACGACACATACTCCAGCGGAGTTAGGGGGTCTGCTTTACGAGAGTTTGCATCACCAACTGCTCGCGCTGTCGGACGATGTGCTTGTCTATCCGGCGCATGGAGCCGGTTCCCTTTGCGGACGCAACATGCGCGCTGAGCGGTCTTCGACCATCGGCACTGAAAGGCTCACGAACTACGCGCTCCAGATAAAAAGCAAAGAGGAGTTCGTTCGGCAACTGACTACCAACCTGCCCACTCGTCCCGAGTACTTTCTGCAGGACGCGGAAATTAATCGCCAGGGCGCACCCACGCTTTCCGATCTGCCTGATCTACCGCCAATTTCGCCGGCTCAATTAAAGTCGATGCTCGACGACGGAGTCATTGCACTCGACGTTCGCCATGGCGATCAGTTCGCTCACGAGCACGTACCCGGCTCGATTAACATTGCCTTGTCAGGACAGTTTGCCTCGTGGGCGGGAACAGTCCTGGGCCTAACCGCTCGTCCAGTTTTAATCGCAGACTCTCGCGAGCAGTTATCCGAAGCTCGGCTCCGCCTGGCGCGAGTCGGTCTTGAAGATCCGCGTGGATATTTGAACGGCGGCGTTGAAGCTTGGAAGCAAGCTGGGTTCACACTCGCCGAGTTGCCACAAATCAGTGCGCAAGAGTTGCATCATCGCTTGCGTTCCGAAGCTTCCCAAGTGCTCGATGTACGGCGCGAACCGGAGTGGCACGCCGGACATGTCGACGGCGCAACCTGGTGGCCTCTGGACAATTTCAAAGTTTCTCCGCCCGAGATTGATCGCGACCGGCCCATCGCCGTCCACTGCAAGGGCGGATATCGCAGCATGATTGCCTGCAGTCTGCTGCAACGAGCCGGATTCAAGAATGTTACAAATGTGATCGGCGGATTCGACGCCTGGCAGCAAGCCAAACTTCCAGTGCAGGCTCAAACCGCAGTCGAAGCCTAGAAATGACCCAGGTTGCAAAGGCCCAGACGGTCAATTAAGCTAAGTTTCTCTGTAACTGAAAATCCCAAGCCGGGATGGCGGAACTGGCAGACGCAGCGGACTCAAAATCCGCCGACCTTCGGGTCTTGGGGGTTCGACTCCCCCTCCCGGCACCACACCTGAACCCCTTGGAATCAAACTCTAGCTGGCGCTAATTCACCGCACGGGATACGGCGGGTCGGTCTGAGATCGCTTCATGGTGCACAATTTGTGACCTTGTCTACTTTTGTTGTTCTTCCGCTTACAGTCTTTCCTGCTCGACTCGGTTCTCCGATTCCTGCAACTTTAGAATCGCGTCATTCATATCCGAACGGCTCACAATTGGTTACCGTTCAAACACGTGCTGGGGCGATTTATTGATGACTAGGGCGCCTCGGTGCACGCTGGGATGGTGGTGATCGGCGAACCGCCTGGGACTTTACAAAGCGCTCGGCGAAAAACCGATGTCGGCCGCCGAGCTCGCGAAGAAAACCAACACTGACGAAAGGTTCGTTCGTGAATGGGCCGCTTCGCAAGCGGCAGGTGGATACCTTGCCTACGAACCCATACAGCGTCCTTCGAGCTGAAGCGGAGAAGTTGGAGACGGAGACCGTGGAAGCCCGGCTGTTATCACTGCCACAGCCGACGATTGAACCTCGGCACCCCCAGCACGGCTGAAGGATGACCCGACCCATGGAACTCAGTGGACTTGGTCCGCGCTGGAATAGATCGTTGGCGGTGCTCCGGGGAATGGTTGTTTCGGTTCGCGTGTGGGCTCTGGAATTGCAGGAGCTGGATGAGCAACAATCTCCGTGTGTCGTCTGGGTCTTCCTTTCCGTTCAGCTTTGACACCATCGCATCCCAGCACTCGGCACATATGTCGTACTCGATGTGTTCGACTTCTCGTTGAGTGCAATCCCGAACTTCGCCGCAGAGATCACATTTGTAGACGATCATACAAAGGAGTCTAGCGGGTTATGAGACTCCGAGGCAACTGGGCCCAGGGGGACCACATCATCAGCGTCAGTGCGCCCAGACGGGTTATTGCGCAGCGCCAACCGATTCCTCTCGTCGCCAGATCGAAAGTCCAGGCGCGCCCAATGCCAGCGCGCCGAGCGTGGCGGGCTGCGGAGTATCGGAAGTGGGAGTGCACAGTGCCGCATCGGCCTGCTCGATAGTCTTATCCTCTGTGCCCTTGGTCTGACCCGCGACGATGGCCTTGCCGGGGATGGTTTCGTAGGCGAAGCCGGTCAGGGTAGCGGTGATTTTCATGTGAGCTGCCGCGACGTTGAGACGGGCCCAGCCGTAGTGAACATGCCCCTTCACAAGAAACTTTAAGCCCAGATAGCGGCCTTCGACATTAAGCCATGGGCCAACCGTGCCGTACTCGGTACCGGACGCCGCCATCAAGAGGCCGGAAAACGGCTCTTTGGGACCGATCGGTGAGCCCCATTTCAAGGCGAAAGCGTAGAACGGTCCTCCGATTCCTTTTGCTCCCACAACCTTATTCTTTCCAATTGGACGCGCAAATAGGCTCCGGCCACAGACATCACTCGTGCAGAACGAATGGTTTGAGATGGTGAAGTCGGCGATTCCGTCGTGGTTAAGATCAAGAGAAATCTCGTGCTTACCCAGGATCACTCGATGAGCTGGGGTGTATACGATTCTTGCCTCAGACGGCTGTGCCAACGCTAAGGCGCCGACTCCCGCTGCGGCTGCTGCAAGCGTATACATGCTGAGTTGCCGATGGAGCGACTCGGAGATCTTGGCGGGAATGCGGGGCCGGGAGCGGTTCATGAATCCTCCGACAGGCGAGAGTATTGTGCTCTCGGCGTCGTCGCTAGTCAATCAGCCGACCATCCAGTGAGACGCTCTTTGCCATCCTTTGGGCGACCAGGTTCTTTGCACTCGTGGAAATTGAATTTCTCTCTCAGGTACTGCTCTGCGGCTTCCCGGTCACGCTTGAGACTGTTTGGAGTGACGAATTTGTACTGGCACTTGGTACAGGAAGCCATCGCCGGGACTTTGTTGCCGAACCACTGGATGACCTTGAGTATGCGCTCGGCCATAACTGCTTACTCGTTTCTTCGCCCCTAGTCTAGCCCTGGCCCGACCCGTCTACAATCGCGGAGTTGTTGCGTGATTTGTTCGAGTCTGATCTCCGCCTCTCGAGATCCGCTCTATCTTCGTAGCTGTGACTCTTTCCCCACGCGAAAAAAGAGCGTTCAGCTCCTGGATAGCTGGTAGCCGTGTGATTGTTGTGACCTCATCCAGGAAGTGAATAAGCTCCAGATCTTCCGACGCCCAGCGAGGGGGGAAATATTTCTACTCGCGTGACGACGATTTTATGAAAGCAATCCCGTACAAAAGTGAACCTCACTCTCCGGTTGTCCTGGGCTGGAATGGACATGAAGAACGCAGGCAGCGCTCCCGCGTACACTGAGCGCTAACTCCCATCGCGTGTAATCTTTCATCGTCAGCGAGGTCGAGGTCGTCGTAGAAACCAGCCACCTTGTCTGGGCAAGCCAATATCCTCGGCATGGCATTCTCGACATAATTCATCATGTAGCGCCTCCCATAACCATTAGCCGGAGACTCCTTCGGCGACAAGCTCGATGACTCTGAGTCCTCGTTGATTGGGAGTCCGGTCGCCGTA
>JABDBE010000049.1:473-21471 GCA_013288805.1 Acidobacteriota bacterium | reverse complement strand
ATGAGACTGGCGAACGCCGCCGCCTGCGAATCCGAATCACCCTGAATGAGGTTGCAATTTTCACCTCGTCTGCGGCCCGAACTCGCCAGGGACAGTGACACCAGTTCGGTTCCGACGGGGCCGCCATCGACCTGCTCAGTCGCGACCTGCTGCCGGTTCGCCGCCATGATGTTCTTGAGGAGAGGAAGACGCAGGCGGACAGATGGGTGGGTTGAGACGGTCGCCACCACCGGCATGTGGGTTGCCAGCCGCTCCTCAAAATCCCCCGCATCCCGCGTGAAAGCAAAACCCTCGGCCAGAGGCGCGACCTGAAATGCCCACTGAAAAAATGTCCAACCAAGTGCTCGGGCGACCAGTGGTGGAACCAGGCCGTCATCGTGATCGCCAAACTCGGGCCCCATCAACAGCAGGTCCGCGGGGAGGGGGAGTGAGCGGACTGCTTCGGACACCGCGTTCGCGATGCCACGTGCATCCCAACCATGGCGGGTGTTGATCGCAATCCACCGAGCCTTGTCGGCCTTGAGCGCCATCGCAAAGCGTAGCGTCTCATTGGCCTCTGCTCCCCCGAAGACAAGTACTGATAGCGTGCTACCGGGAGATTTGTCGCGGATCGTCAGCGCAGTTTCGAGGGCGGCCTCGTCGAAAGGGCCTAGCACGTGACGGGTGTCGCCAAGAGCAAGATCGCCACCATCCGCGACGGTAAGCTGGCGCGTGGCCAACTGCGGATCCACGATGGGGACCAGGGCAACAACGACGTGGGCCAATAGCTTCTCCGTTCCTCTTTAACTTAGCAGAGTATCGACGTTCCGAATCCCTCGCAGAAACCATCGCACGTCTGGCAAGCAGATAGGTTGGCGCTGGGAGCAAAAGTGTTTGACGCCGATCGGGAAAGGTAGGTCCTGTCGTTTTCGGTCATCGGGTGTACCTTCGAACGATGATCCGGGGTTGGCGTCCAAGCCGCCGATGGAATGGAGAGAACTATGGCGTTGCTGTCACTGGGCGATCTGGAATCAGCGCCCACCGACATCCGAGAGGCGCTTCAGGGTCGGTTGCCGGTCAACCTCTATCGCGTGATGATGCACGCGCCAACCGCATTGCGCGCGTTCCTCGCCTTTGCCTCCCGAATGGCTGCCAACAAAGTTGGCAAGCAACTACGCGAGGTCATCATCCTGCGTATAGCGGCGATCCGCGGCATTGGTTATGTCCTCCACCAGCATCGCCAGCTAGCAGCCGCTATGGGTTTCAGGGCGGCAAAAATCGCCGCCATCGAGGCGGGCGACCATCTCAGCACTGAGCTTTGCGACACGGAGCGCGCGTTGATGCGCGTGGCCGAGGAGCTGACGCTCGAGGGCAGGGCGAGCCGTCGCGCCTATGACGCGTTGGCGCACTACTTCACGCCCGAGCAGATCATTGAGGCAGTCATGATCGCGGGTCAGTATTTCATGTTGGGTGCGTTCCTGAGCACATTCGAGGTGGAGGTCGAAGCGGAGGGCGAGATCAGCGCTGAGGCCTATCTGGCGCGCACCGACTTGAAACCGAAAATCCTTTAAGGACAAGTGCCAAATGACCACTATACAGATTGATCGCTTCACCAACCGCCCGACGACCGTACCACCCCTCGCGCTGGCACCGGGTTGGCAGGCACGTCCGCTGACACCACCCAGCACGTTATTGGGTGCCGCAGGAGTTCGGGTGGGGCCGGACGGACGGCTCTATGTGGCAGAAGCGTTCGGCAATCGGATCAGTGCTATCGATCTCAGCACGCGGTCGGTTTCGACCATCTGCGAGGTCGGCAACCCGATTGTTGCGCCCGATGACATCGCGTTCGATACGCGCGGCATTATGTATGTGCCGGATGTGATGAGTGCCCGAGTATGCGCTCGCATGCCCAATGGTGAAATTCACGTGGTTGCCTCCGGCACACCCTGCGCTAACGGCATTACGGTCTATCAGGACCGCGTTTTTATGGACGAGTGCCGGCCGGCCGGCCGGCTAGCCGAAATCTTCCCGGATGGCTCGGCGCCCAAGATCCTTGCCGAAAACCTCCCTGCGCCCAATGCGCTTGCGGTCGGGCCCGACGGCTATCTCTATTTCCCGTTGGTGACCGAAAGCGAGATTTGGCGGGTGCCGGTCGGCGGCGGATCTGTCCAGCGTTTCGTTGGAAATCTTGACGTGCCGACCGCAGTCAAGTTCAACGCCAAGGGCGAGCTCTACTCGGTCCAGGCAAGAACCGGTGAACTGCTAAAATTCGACGTGACCACCGGCAGCCGCACCATCGTCTCTCGGATGCGACCGGGGCTCGACAATCTCGACCTGACGCCGGACGGGCGCATCTTCGTATCGCATTATATTGACGGCGGGGTTGAGGAGATTCTGCCTGACGGAACCGAGGTCCCTCTCGTTGCCCCTGGTATGCTGGGCCCCTATGGCCTGGCAATCACCGCCAGCGGCACACTCTATCTGTGCGACGGGCTTTCGCTGATTGCGGTGAATCGCGATGTCCCGGCGCGCAGGGTAGGGCACCGGATGGATGGACATTTTCCCGGCTGGGTGCGCGGGATCACTGAAGCTGACAATGGGTTCGTCATCGTCACGACGGCCGAGGGTGCACTGGCGCGCTATCATCCCGAGAGCCACGAGACGGAGCTGCTCGATTCGGGACTTCAGGAGGCGATGGACGTTGCCATCACGGCAGACGGCGAGGTGATGTTCACCGAGACGGGCACAGGCTCGCTAGTGGCATTGGCCCCTGGAAAGCCTGGAAAGAAGCGGGTGGTGTCAAGCTCCCTTGCACGCCCGATGGGGCTTGCCCTGGGTCGTGATGGAACTGCCTATGTCGCGGAGGCTAAGGCCGGACGTGTGGTGGCGGTCGATTCAAGTGGGATTACGCCTATTGTCGAGGATTTGGCGGAACCGCACGGGCTGGCAATTTACGGCGATACTCTGTTCGCACTGGACGTGGGAACGCGCCAGCTCATCGCCTGCGATCTATTAGCCCGGACCACCACCGTGATCGCGACGGGCCTGCCGATTGGTTCGCCCCCAGGGACAGTCGCGCAGATCCTGCCGGGGATTCCACAACGCATTCCCGGTCCTCTTAGCGCGTTCGCGGGGCTTGCGGCAGGACCTGATGGGACACTGTACGTTTCGGCGAATGGCTCAGGCATGGCGATTGCGATCGAACCCCCCGCCATTTAGTAGAGCGTCCAGGACCGACGCTCTGCTCTGGCCGGCCACCGTCATCGCGGATCTTTGGGCGACGCTGACCGCATTGGTCGCAGCGGGGGTGTGCTGCCCGATTTTGCCGAAGATATGATCGTGGTCGGCCACGAGACGGCGCTGAGCTCGTAGTTAGGTCGGATTGCACGAAAACTTAGGGCGGAGGAGCCGGTTGAGTCGGCGGCGGCGAAAATGGGATCGGCGAATGCATCGTGTTGATCGGCGCAGCAGCAATTGGAGGGCGAAACATTGCTATGCCTCCTTCGTTGCCGATCGCAAGAGCGAATTGATATTTTCTTGTAAAGTAAGAGCGATTTCGTAGATCGAGGAAAATGAATTAGGCTTCTCGATGATTAAACAATAAGAAACGGGTCGCATGGCCTGAACAGCCGAGCCAAGATGGATTGGGGAGTTTTAATGATATTGGCTAGGATCGATCTGTTTCTGTATCGAATGCCGCAGCACGGTAACGCAAGCGATGGATGAGTTATCCATGATCCGTGCTTTCCTCCGCGTGGTCGAGGAGGGAAGTTTCTCTGCGACGGCTAGGAAGGTCGACGGCTCCGTCAGTTCAGTTGCCCGGCTGGTATCGGGGCTCGAGCAAAAGCTGGGTGTACGCCTGCTCAATCGAACCACACGAAACCATGGGCTCACGGAGATCGGTAGACAATATTACGACCATATGTCGGCCGTGTTGCGCGATATCAACCGTGCCAACAATTTGGTCGCTTCATATCGTGATCAGATCAAGGGTGAAATAAAGGTTCAATTGCGCGCTTCGACATCAAGGTTAATCATGTCGGAGCTCAATCATTTCCTTGAACACAATCCGCAAGTGACGGTTGATATCAAGATATCGGACACGTGGGTCGATCTCATTAACGAGGGGATAGATGTTGCCGTCTGGCTAGGTCATCTCCAGGATTCAAGCCTCATGGCACGTCAGCTGAGCCGGACGCGGCGGGTCTTGTGTGGCACACCCGAGTATTTCGAGCGGCACCCGGAGCCGCAGCATCCGGATGATCTGCTGGATCACAATTGCATCACGTTTACAGGCAGTACCCACAGCAAAGATGTGTGGCGATTCCGCAAGGATGGTGAGTTCTTCAATGTTCCGGTCGAGGGTAATGTGAAGGCGAATGCCGCATCGGTTTTATACGATGCCATACTTGGCGGACTAGGCATCGCCCTGATCCAGGAGTGGCAAGTCTCGATGCCCATCGCCACTGGCCACGTCAAAGTGGTGATGAAAGACTACGACGCCAACCCCCCGGAATTCGATGTGCCGTTATATGCTGTTTATCCACATGCGCTTGGGCTCGCGCCAAAAACGCGGGCGTTCATTGATTTCCTTGTCTTTCTATTCAAGCGGTTCGATCGCGCAGCCGACAAAATCGATGTCCCCAAGCTAAGCTGATCATTGGCGGAGTCGGCCTATCAACCCGGCCGCCCCGCTTATGACGCAAATATCGGAATTCCCGATCACAAGATGCATGGACCTGCCCCTGAGATGCCAGCCGGCTTTCACCTGGTCAGCAAACAGAGGCACTCGTCTGGAGTTTCGGCCTGCACCATGCGCCGTGGCGAGCGGGATCGCCGCCTTTCTGCCAAGAAGCGCGGTTTCGCGGTCAGTGAAGGGATTTTCGCGCTTAACGAACGATTGGCGGAAGACCTGCCCTATTCGTCTACCACCCTATAGTCCAGTTGCTGCTGTCCTTGGTCAGCGTGACCTTCAGCCCGTCCAGGTCGGGGGTATGATCAACTGGAGGAGAGGCCGGAATTGGGCTCGACCTCGAAACGGCCGTCCACCGTGCCGCGCTCCTCGACTTCCATCGGCGGCAGCTTGTTCAGTCATTCCTGGGCGACATAGACATGGCAGGCGGCGCAGGCGCCGCCGCATTCTGCGCGCATCGGTAGGTCGCCGTCGCGGACGGTCGTCGGCTTTTTATTCTCTAGATATGGCCATGATGCTGCCGTTTCCGTTTGCGGAGATAAATATCTGTCCGCCTTTAGCGGTGAGGCCGGCGAATGGACTAAGCGGCCCTGGGATTCGACCGGGAATGCCGGGCAGGTCGTGTGGACGGGTGCCGAATTGTGGTCCCACTGGAAGGTTGGTTGCCACGGTTTCGGTTTTCTTGTCACGCATGTCGAACGACAGCAGGGCGCGGGCTCCGACGTCTAGAATGAACAGCTTACCGTTGCTGATCGTCAAACCATGTGGTTCCATCAAGCCGGTCAGAACCGGGTCGATTTCGCTGTTGCTTATGGACAAGACGCGTCCCGATCGGGCCTCGGACACATAGCAGGTGCCGTCGACGGCAACGGCGATTCCTGTTGGCCGGGCCAGGTTTTGAGCTAACGACGTCACATTGGCGCCGGCAATTTTGAGCACCCGGCCAGCACCACCTTCGCAAACGAGGATCGCCCCCCGCCGATCGACGGCCAGATCGAACAGGCCGTCCAAGCCGCGCGCGTGGAATACGACCTCGCGCTTCTGCGGATGGTAGAATGCCACGTCACCTTCCACCGTCGTGACGATCAAACCACCACCGGGGGCCCCCACGACACCGCGCACCCATCCTGGGAAACAGCCGTCGAGACGGCTACCAACGCGGTAACACTCGCCATTGCCGACGGCTGCCATAGTGAGGCCGTCGCAACAGTAGAGAGCGCCGTCATCGCCAAATGCTATGCCATAAGGCCCAACGAACCCTGCAGGACAGATACTATGCTCGCTGCCGTCGGCCTGGATGCGAGAGATGCCGCCGTCGGAAAAATGGGAAACGTAAAGCCGGCCATTCTTGTCAAAGTCGAGATTGTCCAAGCCGGGGCGGAGAGTAGCGAGCAGCGTGCGTTTACGGCTCTGCAAATCAATCTGCAGTATCTGGCCCGATCCCGCCTGGACGGTAACCAGATTACCATTAGGCGAAAATTTGACGGCTGTGGGAACAGCAAGATCCCCTACGAAGCATTCGGCAGCCCCACCATCAATTGGAACGCGCCATACCTGGTTTTCGGTTACAAGCGGGAAATAGAGATAACCGTCAGGTCCCGCAGCCATCGCGTTCGGGCATTCAATATTTTCCGCCAGCACGCGCGGCGCAGTCCCGCCCCGCGAAAGTTCCAATACCCGCCCGCCGTGCCGACATTCGTCGATGAACACCCGATCTTGATGCACAGTAATGCCGTTCGCGCAGGGCACATTGCCCTGTTCGTCCTGAATTATGCCGTTAGGAGCGACCATGCGGACGGTAGCGGACATGACATCAGTGACATGCATGACACCGGAGGTATCGAAAGCGATATCATCCGGCGCCACCATGGTGCCGCCCATTTCGCAGATCGTTTGCACGTCATATGACATGACATCGATTGCGCTGATGCGGCCGCCGTAGCATTGGGCAACATACAGCCGTCCATCCGGTCCGAAACGGATACCATTGGCGCCGAATAGCGCGCTCGGTAAAGTGATCTGCCGGGCTTTCCAACCCGGGGCTGTCCGAGTTCCCTGTTCGGCGTCGTAGCGACTAAAGGCCAAGGCCACTTCTCCTGTTTCTTGTCCCCTCGTGCTCGCTCCCCCTCCAAATGGTGAGCAGATGGCTAAATTGTGACGCGCAGTGAAACGCTGCCGCAAAGTGTGGGGACGGAGCAGCTTGACCAGTTACAGGTTTGATAAGGACTTACCAGATAGTGGCGCTGGCAAACACCTTTGCAAATCCATGAATGGCAGAGCTCAAGGCGGACCTCTATATGAGTAGGTCAGATGAAGCCGGCTCGGCCAGCTGGAGATGGGGAAGCAAGTGCTCGCGGCGATCCCGCTTGGACGGGCAACTAGTCCCAAGGAGGTCGCGTCGATCGCATCCTTCTTGGTCACGGGCGGCTCGTTCTATGCGAACGGCGTCTTTCGAGGTCGCCGATGGACTTGGAAGAAGCCATCGGACGTCAAGATCATAATGGAGTGTACCGTGAGAGATTATGACTTGGTATTGCGTGGCGGAACGGTCGTCGACGGCAGCGGTGGCGAGCCGATCATTGCGGATGTTGCCATTGAGAACGGACGCATTGCCGAATTAGGAACGGTGTCCGGCCGCGGGCGAGAAGAAATCGAAGCCAAGGGCAAGTTTGTGATGCCTGGCTTCGTTGACATCCACACCCATTATGACGGCCATGTCGCGTGGGCGAAACAATTACAGCCCTCCTCGCCCCATGGCGTGACGACCATTGTGACCGGCAATTGCGGCGTAGGGTTCGCCCCCTGCCGTGCAGATGACCATGAAATCCTGATCCACCTGATGGAAGGTGTCGAGGATATTCCCGAGATTGTGCTTAAGCACGGCCTTCCGTGGAGCTGGGAGACGTTTCCGCAATATCTCGACTTTCTGGAGAAGCGCCACTTCGATATGGATGTAGCAACCCAGGTGCCACACGCGCCGTTGCGGGTCTACGCAATGGGGCGTCGCGGTGCCCAGCGCGAGCCCGCTACTGAGGCCGATATCGAGAAGATGGCTCACTACGCCCGGGAAGCCATCGAAGCTGGCGCGCTTGGCTTTTCAACCTCGCGCAACCTCAACCATCGATCGAGCGATGGCACGTCGCTTTCGATCGTACGGTCGGAGGAGGCCGAACTTCAGGGCATCGCCAACGGTCTCAAAGCCGCCGGAAAAGGCGTGCTTCAGATGATTTCCGATTTCGAGAACCCCGAGGCGGAGTTTGGGTTGATCCGTCGGCTGGCGGAAAGCTCGGGGCGGCCACTATCCTTCTCGCTCTTCCAATTCTCAAGCGAACCTCAGCGCTGGAAGATGCTGCTCAACTGGCTAGAGGATGCGACGCGGGACGGCTTGTCGATGAAAGCACAGGTCTGTGGTCGCCCGGTGGGAATCCTGCTGGGCCTCGAGCTCAGCTTCAATCCATTCTTCTTTTCGCCTTCGTACCAGGAGATCGCAGCGCTGCCGTTCGCCCAACGCGTGGAAGCGTTGCGAAACCCAGAACGGAAGCGACGCATCATCAGTGAATTTCCCACTCCCAGTAATCAGACGATCGCGCGCCAGCTTACCAAGTTCGACTCGCTATTCGTGCTCGAAGATCCGGTCGAATACGAGCCGCCACTCAGTCAAAGCCTTGCGGCAAAAGCCAGGCAGGCGGGACAGGATGTCGCCGACTTTGTGTACAATACACTGCTTGAGCAGGACGGAAAGCGCATACTGTATGTGCCGGCGGCTAATTTCCATGAGGGCAAGGCCGACGCCGCCCTTGAAATGGTGCGGCACAAGGACACCATTTTAGGACTCGGCGATGGCGGGGCCCATTGTGGCATCATTTGCGATGCGAGCTTGCCGACTTACATGCTGGCACGTTGGGCCAGGAATGATGCGGCTGGAAATGCCGGCGCTATCCCCCTCCCCGAGGTCGTCCGGTCGCTGACGAGCAAGCCGGCAGCAGCAGTCGGACTACATGATCGAGGCTTCCTCAGACCTGGGTATCGGGCAGACCTGAACGTCATCGATTTCGACCGGCTCCGACTGCGCGCGCCGGAAATGTTCTACGATCTCCCCAATGGAAGTGGACGACTGGGACAACGTGTCGACGGTATCGATGCGACCATCGTCAACGGCGTGACCACATATAGGTTGGGCGAATTCACGGGCCAATTGCCGGGAAGGCTCGTCCGTGGCGCGCAGGCCGCCCCATCCGCCGCCATCAACTCATAACATCACACAAGTATCGCCCAGTATTGGAGGTAAGAATGACTCAAGCAGCGCAAACCCAGGCCACTAAATCCGCCTACGAACTTCCGCCGGCCATTGCAGGCTTCGCCGGCGAGATCAATGACATCGACTCGCACGAGGCAACGCCCGCGAGTCTATGGACTGAGGTCTTCGACGCGCGCACCGCTGAGATGACGAGACTGATGTTCGAGGCCGATCGGCGCAACACGAAGAACGAAGATGGATATTTGCTGGCGGTAACCCGTTCCGCGGATGACACCGAGATCAACCCTGAGACGGTCTGGAAGTCGAAGATGGAAATGGCCCCGAGCGCGTGGGACATGGATCGCCGAATGGAAGTGCTCGACTTCACCGGCATTCGTCGGCAAATCCTTTATCCTGGTGCCATGGCATTGCGCGCCCTTAATGTGCATGCGCGGTCGGACGACAAGACCTTCTTCAGCTTCATCACGGGTGACCGCAAACAGATCGCTAAAGACACGGTGGACGCCTATAACGACTGGTGCATCAGGACGTGTAATGCCCATTCCCGTCTTTCGGCGGTTTCGATCTTGTTCGAGGACACTGCGGAAGACCTCTACAAGTCCGCGAAGCGTATGATCGAAGCGGGCGTGCGCGGCATCTTGCTGCCTACCGGCCGTCCGCCGGGTGGCGTTTCGCCGGCCCATCCCGCTCTCGATCCACTCTGGGACCTCCTCTCACAGACCAGGACGCCCCTGCTCTCGCATATCGGCACCAATGACGACGTATTGCGTACTTCGGCCTGGCGCGACGCGCCTGCGTTTGACGGTTGGAAATCCGGCGCGGAATTCGCCTTCGATCCGTGGACCCTTTCGACCCTGCACCTCGGCATCCAAAATTTCGTGACGGCGATGGTCCAGGGCGGCGTGTTCGAACGCTTCCCTAACCTTTACCTCGCTTGCAACGAATTCGGAGCGCACTGGGTCGGGCCCTTGGCCGAGAATATGGACCTGTGGGTCCGGAACCAGCCCTTCAAGAACACGCGCGGTTTCTCCTATCTCAAGATGATGCCGTCGGAGTATGTCCGTAGGAATATCCGGGTGGCGCCCTTCTATTTCGAGGATGTCGGGCTCTACATAGAACGGTTCGGGCTCCAGGAAGTCTTTTGCTACGGCAGCGACTTTCCGCATCACGAGGGGGGCAAGGATCCTATGGGCGACTTCACGCGGAGCCTGCAGGCACACGGCCTCGGGCAGGACATGCTGCGCAAGTTCTTCGTGGACAATGCCAGGGTCGTGTTCGGCGTCTAACCAGGATCCATTAATATCGGGGACCGAAGCTACCGCGTGATGACTTGAGGTCCCCGATTTCCTGCCGTGCCGCCGGTTTCAGGGTTAGCCCGGCGGGGTTCGCCGTGTGCGCTATGGCTAGCGGCGGGACCTGCCGAACCAGAAGTGGGCCGCTTGGTCGTCGATGGCGCTTAAGGCGGTGGGCCGGATTCGCGCAATCTTCGACGTCAGGCGCGCCATCAACAATATGTCAGCCAACCCGCGCCTGGAATGCGCCGTAGCGTGAAACTTGCGCCGACCAAGTCACTGTTGAGCATGCCGTCTGACCGTGAATCCGTTGGTGATGCGGGCCAATACCCCCAACTCTGGCCGCATGCTTGCACATTATTCGCGGACGCGACGCTGCCGACAATTACGTTTTGAGCCGCTCATACCTCCGCCAGCGAAACCTCGGGGTTGGCCAGCTTCGTTGCGTCGGGGACGCGGCTTTCGACGATCAATTTCTTGCCGACGATGAAATCCTTGGCGGAGTTGACTGCGTTCACCGCGACCATCCTGCCCTCGCGCAGATAGAAGGCGGCGAATCGGCGGGTGGCGGGGTCGCCGCGGAGCACGACGCGGTCGCCGATTTCGGACAGGCCGGCGATCTGCAGCTTAATGTCGTATTGGTCGGACCAGAACCACGGCAGTTCGTGGAACGGCTTGGGATTGCCCAGAATGGCGCTGGCGGCGGCGCGGGCCTGGCCCATCGCCGCCGGCACCGATTCCAGGCGGAGCCGCTTGCCCAGCAGGTCGTTCGGGTGGTTGGTGGCGTCGCCGATGGCGTAGATCGCGGGGTCGGTGGTGCGGCCGCAATCGTCGACGACGATGCCGTTCTCCACCGCCAGCCCGGCGGCGACGGCATGCTCAGTGTTCGGCACCGCGCCGATGCCGACGACAACGACATCGGCCGGGATCTCGCTGCCGTCGGTGAGCTTCACCGCGCTCACCGACCCTTCGCCCTCGAAGCCCGCGATCACCACGCCGAAATGCAAGTCGACCCCATGGGCCTTATGCGCGTCGCGGTAGAAATCGGCGATCTCGGCGCCCGCCACGCGGGCCAGCAGGCGTTCCAGCGCCTCGATCACGGTGACCTTGCAGCCAAGCTTGGTGGCGCTGGCCGCGACCTCGAGCCCGACATAGCCGCCGCCGACGATGGCGAGGTTCTTCCCCGGCCCCAGCCTGGCGCCGATCGCCTGCGAATCCGCCAGGCTGCGCAGATAGAACACGCCGTCCAGATCGGCGCCCGGCACGGTCAGCCGCCGCGCCCTGGCGCCAGTGGCGATCACCAGCGTGTCGTAATGCAGGATCTCGCCGGTCGACAGCGCAACCGTCTTGGCCTTCCGGTCGATGGCGGTGACGCTGGTGCCCAGGCGGAGTTCGATCTTCTTGTCGGTGTAGAACTGGTCGCGCTTGAGGAAGACACGTTCCATGTCCAGCCCGCCGCTGAGGAGCTCCTTCGACGTGGCCGGCCGGTCATAGGGCCGATGCGCCTCGTCGCCGATCATGACGATGTTGCCGTCGAACCCGCCGCCACGCAGCGATTCCACCAATTGCGCGCCGCCATGCCCGGCGCCGATGACGATGATCGTTTCGGCCATTGAAAATGTCGGTCCAGCGTTTGAATGTTTCCCCGTGCCGCGACTCGAGAAATCAAGTCGAAAGGCGACTTACTATTTACTTACCTGAAACTTTTCGAAGGCTGCGGTTGTCTCCTGCTGGTCCCGCAGGACCGCACGCACTGCCTGGACAAGAGCGCAAGCCCCCCAAAGTAATGCAGAAGAGCTACACGTGAGAGCCATCAACGGCACGTCCCACCGAAAGGAACCCTCGGCGGCACTGTTTGGAGCAAGGCCGCCGAAGGTAGTTGGGGAAACCGCCTAGAGGCGGCATGTCCAGCGCAAGGGTGTCACGCGGACGACGAACGGCGGAGATTTCCGCCGGATCTCGATAGAAGACATGATGGATTAACAGCCTCCCTGCACAATGTTATTTTTAAAACCGACGGCATTAACTGCGGTGCGCCCGCGGGAATGCTCGATTCGTTTGTCCGTAGGTTTTGAGCAGATCGCATTTGAGAATTCTGCGGACGGCGCGAAACGAGGCTGAGTTCCCGAAATGAAAGATCCGCTGCTGCAAGCGGTAAGCAACATTCCGGTGGCAAGGCGATTCAAAACTGCTTTTCAGGCATGCGGACGATAAGGCCGTCGAGCTCCTCAGTAACGGAGATTTGACAGGAAAGCCGCCGGCCCGACGGATCGTCATCGGCGATTTCGAGCATCGCCTCTTCCAGTTCACTGGGGGAGCCGGTCGCAGCCCGCCACTCCTCCTCGACATAGACGCGACAGGTTCCGCAGGTGCAAGTGCCGCCGCAATCGGCAAGGATGCCCGGCACGCCATTTTCAACCGCGCCCTTCATGATCGACAGTCCAACGGGAACGTCGACCGTGTGCCGTGTTCCGGTATGCTCGATATATGTAATCTTAACCATCTTCACTTCTTCCTAAGGCGACATCAAGGCGATCTCGGGTCGCCGGCCGAACGGGTTTCTATGGATAGGCTTTACGCTGATGAATTCCGATCCGAAGTATCGGGGCAAGCGGAGAGCCCTGACAGATCAGTCATTTCTACTGCACCCCGCTTCTTCTGGTCAGCTCATTCCGTATCGCGAAATCATATTCCCGCTCAGACGTGGTCCTCCTTATGACCGACGTGCCATCGCCGTTTCCCGGCTCGTCTCTAGGCACACGCCTATCAACGAATGCCCCGAGCTATAGCCGAATTCACTCCGGCGGTTTCTAGCAAATAAAGCAAAGCTGCTTTCTAGTAGGCCCTACGGCCGCCTTTAAGCTGAAGCGCGTGTCTATCTCTCACGATATGATTAGAGACGGCATTCTCCACTCCCGATCTGTAAGATCGAAGATACTTTTTCGATCGATAAACACCTTTGCGCAATCTGAGAAAATGGATCGGCCTTTTCGAATTGATCTTCTCGCGTCGTCGCCGATATAGCCTAGCCAGAACCTGAAGGGGAGAATTAACCATGAGAGTGACGACGCAACCGCTGGCGGAGCTGAATCTGCCTAGTCTGGTCTTCGAAGACCAGAGCTTCCGCGACGATCCCCTGCCGTATTTTGTCGCCGCGCGACAGAAGCATCCCTGGCTCGCCAGCTGCAAGTTCGGCATTGTTGTGACCGAATATGGCGCGATGAAGGACCTGATGTGGAAGGACGACAGCATGCGCACTGCGCTTAGTGATGTCGTCGGAATGATGAATGCCAAGGGAACACCTTGGGGCCGGTTCATGGGAGAGCAGATCCTCGCTTATCACGGAGACAAGCATAAACGCATGCGCGAACTCCTCGCTTCCGCCTTCAGCGCCCGCCAGGCGTTGCGTCATCGCCCACTTATGCGCCAGACAATTGCCGCGCTGCTTGATCAGTGGGTTCCCAAAGGTGCTTTCGATTTTGAGGAATTCGCCTCGAATTTCCCGATCGCGGTGATGTGTCGGCTGATCGGCGCTCCCGCTGAAATCATTCCCCTGCTCCGCGACTCGATGGAGACGCTCGGGGTGACGGCCTTAATGCTCGATCCCGACGTAATGGATGATGCGCAAAAGGCGGCGCAAACCATGTTTGACAGTGTGGAGGAATTGATCGCAAGGCGCCGCGCTGGGGAACGGCTCGATGATGAGGAAGACTTGCTCGACATACTGCTCGCCATCCGTGCGAGCGACGGCATGAGCGAAGATGAGCTGCTGAACCTCCTGGTTCTGATGTTCGTCGCCGGCTATGACACGTCGAAGAATGTGCTCACATTGACTATGAATGTGCTGCTCGACCATCTGGACAACTACGCGCGCTGCGCAATCGAGCCCGAATTCTGCGCCAAAGTGGTCGAGGAGAATTTCCGCTTCTTAAGCGTCTCGACTGTCCCGCGTGTGACGACCCGTGACATCGACTATCGTGACGTCCGCATTCCAGAAGGGACGATGTTGTGGTTCCCGTTGAGCGTCGCCGGACGCGATCCCAGCGTTGCGCCCGATGCCGACCACTTCAATCCCGAGCGTGAACACAAGAATCGCCACATTGGCTTCGGGCGCGGCATGCATATGTGCCTCGGCCAGCATATCGCCCGCGCTCAGATCGAGGAGGGGCTGCATCAAGTGGCGCAGCGTATCACCAACCCTAGGCGGGCGGGATCGAACGGCGGATGGCGCCCCTTTACGGGCACCTGGGGTATGTCGAGGCTTCCGATCACATTCGATCCGGCCTGAGCGAGGGGGCTAGAGCCAATTTTAGTCACGCTGAGTGTCTGAGGTAGTTGGCGCATTCAGGGGCGTCGAACTTCGTCGACAGTTGATCCCATGCTTATCCGGAAGTCGCCCAACGGAGCTAAATGTTGATTGACATGGATGGCATCGCCAAGCCCGACTTCGAAAAAATCGTAAGACACGACGTGCCTGCGAACGCCTTAGGCTTTACAGGAACCCGAAAGGGTTGGACAGTCGAACAAGCATATAGCGCTGAATACGCGATAGAACGCCTGCGCAAAGAATTTTTATGGATGCATAATGGTGACTGTATTGGGTCTGACGCCCAAGCCGCGCACTTATGGCAAAGCAATGGCGGATTTATTTATTTGCATCCGCAGATGATAGAAACTAAACGCGCCTTTATACAAGCAGATCAAACGGGTCTTCCTTTATCTTATCTCGAACGAGATGAAATTATTATTTCTTTATCATCTTGTCTTCTAGTAACTCCAGGTGAAATGACTGAGCAGTTTCGAATTGGTGTATGGTCAACTGTGCGCTATGCGCGCAAATCTGGAATAAGTATTGTATTTATCAATCCAGATGGATCACTTTTTCATGAATTATCTTCTCGTAAATCTTTTGGATTTATTGCGTCCGATTCCCCAATCTATCGGGAGCTTTGCAGCGGGGATTGGCAGCATCCTACGGCTAGCGGTCATGGGTGAAAACCGGATAAGCATGGTTGATCCAATGGCATACCAGAAGGCACTGCGCTCCGTTTGGCAGCGATTCGGAGGGGCTCTTGGGATTACCGAAGACTTGCTCGATGTAGGCGGTGAGAACTCGCTGTTCATCGACCTGCCGATGACGGAGGAGCATTGATCCGGTTGTGCCGGACAGCTGCGATCAAGGTAGCCATCATCCAATGGTCATAAGGGCCATTGGCGGCGAGTTCTCTTGGGTCCCGGCCGCGCAAAGCGGCGTGTCGGTTTTCACTCAAGTTTCGTCGATGTAGACCAGTCAACGTGCAGCGCTTCGGGCTTGATGAGCGTCAACGGCGACGGTTTCGCGGCGATGTTAGGTCAGGCTTCCCAGGTCGGGCGCAGGCTTCGATGATCCAAAACGGTGGGCCGCGGAGTTTCGAGATACGGCAAATTCCTATTCCCGAAAACGAGGCCAGCTTCTCGGATAATGGCGTAGAGGCCCAGTTCTAGCGGCCCCTGAAACGCGGAACCCGTTTTTCGATAATTGCGCGCAGAGCTTCGCGCGAATCGTGCGAGGTTGCCAGGTCTGCACTGAGCGATTGTTCGAGCTTGTAACCTTCTAGCGGAGGCAGACCTGCTACGGCGTTGAGACCGCACTTGATAGCGCGGACGCCGAGCGGTGGCTTCGCAGCGATTGTCCTGGCCAGCGTGAGTGCAGTTTCGTACAGCATGTCACTTGCAACGATCTCGTCGACCAAGCCGATCCGGCGCGCCTCCTCAGCCGAAATCGGCTCGCCGGTAAGCGCCATCCGGCGGACGATACCCGGCATAGCAAAACGGCTGAGGAACGCGACTCCGCCTGCGCGGCCGACATTGATTTCCGGCAATGCGAAACGGGCTGTTGGCGATGCAAGGCGGATATCGCACAAGGCAGTCAGGACCGTCCCGAGCCCAACCGCCACCCCACTGACGGCTGCCACTAAAGGGAGCGGATGATTCAGGAGCCGGTCGAACAATGACCGCATAATTGAAGCCCCCGCCAACTCGCGTTCTGGCGTCATCGCTGCCAACTCCTTGAAGTCGCGCCCGGCACAGAATGGCCGATCGGCCGGAGCGGTGAGTAAAATGCAATGGATTTCCGGCGCGTGGGCCAGATCGCTCAGCGTCTGTTCCAACGCAAGACATGCCGCGGCATCGAGTGCGTTAACAGGGGGGCGATCAAGCAAGATGATCGCGACTCCTGCCTTGTAATGGAGGCGCAAGACCCGAGATCTGTCCATCGCGCTATCAGGCATCCGCGCTCCGGATCGACTTCTTTGCTGCTGCAGGTGCAGTGTTGGTTAGCCGATGCCTGCGCTTCCAACGCCTGCTGCTGTGGACATCTGCACTATAAGCGCCAGCATGCACGACAACGCAATTGGGCGCCTCTCCGTTTTCCTGGCAATTGAGTGCGCTAGCGAGCGCCAAGATGGCTTCTGCCAATGCCTCCTCACCATCAACATCGGCGACGTCATTTCGAAAGGCAAGGAGCTGAATGCCTCGAGTGCTCGCCTCGTGATGCTCTATAGGTTCGGCCAAATGCTCACCAAAATTTGTAGCGGCCAACGTAACACCATTCATCGCCTGCCTCTCGCTTGAGCGGGGCTGCGTGAAGCTGCCTTGGATAAGGCGCTAGTCTCGTGGAACGGCTTATCTAAGCCTTACATGTACGAGGCAGCGACAAAAAACACGTTGCGGCCCGCGCAAAACTGAATTGCGCGCTACCATGCTTTTTCCTACGGCAGCGCTGGTCCAGAAAGAGTCGCAGATTCGCGGTACGATCTAACGGCCGCAACCTGTGATGAATAATGGCGTTGTTCGATTGATCCTTGAAGGGAAGTCGACGTAATCGGCAGTCGGAGGGGGAAATATCTCGTGAGGATGTCTTTACCAAGGAAATCGCAGCTGCCCGTCTCACTACTGCTCGTGCAGAGTGGTATTTATAGTATTTTGGCATTATTTGCCTGTTCGGTGCATGCGCAGACCGCTCCCGCTGGCGTGGGGGTCGAGACCGCGCAAGTTGCCACTCCCGCGCCGGCTGCGGGCAATCCGCCGGACCCGGCGGGCGACGCCGGCGCGGCGGTGTCAACCACGGATGGCGGCATGCCCGAAATTGTGGTCACCGCGCAGCGCAAGTCGGAGCGCCTCCAGGCCGTTCCGATTACGGTCAATGTGGTAACCGCCTCTGATTTAGAAGAACGCGGCATTGTCGACACGAGACAGCTGGCAACAGCGATCCCCGGGCTCTTTATCAACGACCTGGCCGCAGCCCTTTCTCCCTACTTGCGTGGCGTTGGAACGAACGGGGTCAATCCGAATTCCGAACAATCGGTGGCTCTGTACGTCGACGGTGTTTATTATGCCGCGCCCTATACCAATCTGCAGAGCTTCAGCAATATTGAGCGCATCGAGGTTCTTAAGGGTCCGCAAGGAACGCTGTTTGGACGCAACGCCACCGGCGGCGTGATCCAGGTCGTCACACGTGATCCGAGTTTCGACCCGCATTTCGAAGGCACCTTCGGCTACGGAAACTACGAGACGATATCGACCTCGGTCTACGCGACAACCGGCCTTACCGACCAGTTGGCGGCGGACGTTGCTGCGCAAATATATGACCAGCAAAGGGGCTGGGGCAGAGATATCGCAACAGGTGGATATGCGCATCTGTCGAGCAACGGCTCGATTCGCACGAAGCTTCTCTACGATCTAGACGACGCGACCGAATTTAAGCTCTCGGGCGATTTCTCGCGTTACAAGAATACAGAAGACGAGCTTCGATTACCGCCCGGTGTGCGCAACGTTGCCGGTCAGCTGTCCCCGCCGAACCCATACGATGCCACCGACTATGTTCACACTAACAATTACGGTCCCGGCTTTCTTGATGTAACCTCCTACGGTGTTTCGCTGAATGCCAAGCACGACTTCGACTTTGCGCAGTTGGTCAGTATCTCGGCGTGGCGCAAGGCTACCGGCTGCCTTTGCGTCGACACGAGTGCGGCTCTCGCATACTACACCGATGCTATCGCTCCAGTTGATGAGCAGAGTTTTCAGCAGGAATTCCAGCTGATTTCGCCCAAAGGCTCAGAGCTTGACTGGCTCGCCGGGCTCTTTCTGTTTTCCAATAGAGCGATGTATAACAATCCTACTATTTCGGGCAGTGCCTTCGACTTTGCTCAAATCAGGCCGTACGGGGTCCAGACGACGCGGTCGGCATCGCCCTATGCTCAGGCAACGGCGACCATTCTACCGAAGACAAAAGTCACCGCGGGTCTGCGCTACACGCTCGAGAGGGAGTGGTACTACAGCAGCATCAATCCGGGGACCGGGGTTGAGACGCATTTTCCAAATCAGACTCAAGGGATGGATAGGTTCACTTGGCGGCTGGCGCTGGATCAGGAGCTGAGCGACGATATACACGCCTTTATCAGCTACAATCGTGGCCTGAAGTCCGGCGGTTACGACCTACTTTCGCCGGGCACGCCCGGATTCCGCCCCGAAATCCTCGATGCCTATGAGACTGGCGTGAAATCGGAGCTGTTCGACCACCGGGCGAGGCTCAACCTTAGCGCATTCTACTATGATTATAAGGATATTCAGGTTCAGAGTGTACCGAGCTTCGCCGTTGTCACAACGAACGCGGCGAAAGCGCGGATCTATGGCTTCGACTTGGACTCCGAAGTCCGGCCGATCGATCATTTAACGATTACTGCCAGCGCCTCTCTGTTGTACGGAAAATACCTCAGCTATCCCAACGCTGTCTTTTATTATCCGTCACCGCTGCAAGGCGCGCCACATCCATTCAATGCCACCGGAAATACCACGATCAACACCCCAAAATTTACAGGAAGTGTAAAAGCAACCTACGACCTTCCTACGGACCGGGGAGACTTTTCTCTCTCGACTGACGTTTACATCCGTAGTTCAGTGGATTACGACCCCACCAACACATCGAGAGGCCCAGGGTATGCTATGTTGGACGCGTCGCTCAAATGGATAGATCCGAGCGAAACCTATAGTGTCGAGGCCTGGGGACACAATCTAACCAGCACCTATTACTACGCAACCGGCGAGGCAACGGTGTATGGGTTTGCAATCGAGCCCGGCGCGCCACGGACCTTTGGCGCGACATTGGCCGTCAAGTACTGACCAGAAGCCTGGGCGAGGAGGTTGGCGCTCGCCCAGGCTCCAGCACTGGGCGCAAGAAAAGTTTCACGTCTTCAAACCTGTGGCGAAATTAGGCCACCCCTCGACCGTCGCTATTGTTGCGAAATAGTTAGCCTGCTTTAAGTCGGAGAGATCCTCCGTACCCGCGATCGGCTCTCCAGAGCTAGGTTTGTGGCGCTGGAGATAGCGACAATCTCGGTTCTGGTCGCAGTCCCGGGGATCGAATGCATCGACCATGAAGGACCACCTACTTTGCCGCTCGAGAAGTCAAGGTGATCGTAGCCGGCGGCGGCGGGCAGGCTGCATCCCACCACGCCGGCAATCTCTTCCAATATATGGAAGGAGTCGGCGCCGCCCATGCCACGCGCGAAATTTAAGTTCGTCGTACCGAATGGCAAGTGGCCAAGAGCGTGGTTGCGGCCAAGCGGAGAGTATTTGGATCATTCAATTACACTTGGCTGCCTGGATTGCACCCTTCATTGCGCCAATTTGGCACGGCCGGCGGTTAGTACCACTGCGTCTCGGTCACTAACTTTGGCCTGAAACGAGACGATGTCGTCGTCCACCCATAGTTCCACGGTCAGCGTATCTCCCGGAATAATGGGCGAGGAAAAGCGGCCGGCATGGCTCTTGATCCTGGACTCGTCGAAATTAACGACATGTTCGAGCACGGCCCGGCAGGTGATTCCGAACGTGCAAAGCCCATGTAGGATCGGCCGTGCGAAGCCTGCTCGTGCCGCCGCCTCAGGATCGGCGTGGATCGGGTTGTGGTCGCCGCACAGTCGATAAAGTAACGCCTGGTCGGGACGCGTGGGATAGTCTGCGACGATATCCGGCGCGCGGGGGGGAATTGGATGCCGCGGCTCGGCGCCTTCGGTCGGGCCGCCGAAATGGCCGTCGCCGCGCGCGACCAGGGTCGATAGAAGCGTTACGATCGGGACACCACTCGATGCGTCGCGGAGCACCGTTTCCGTGAATATCAGCGCTCCCTTGTCTCCTTTATCGATCGCGCCGGATACCCTGCCAGAACCCAGCACCCGGCCGCGGGCTGGGAGCGGACGGTGGAGCACCACGCTTTGTGCGCTATGCAGGAGTTTCGTGAGGTTTAGCTGCATATCCGCCGGCAGTGGCCTTGCATTCCAAGCGGCCACAGTTGCAAACGTCGGCACGACCCGCAGTGGTGCGGTCTCGAGTACGAACGGCAGCTCGTGCGGATTAACAGGGTCCCTGCCAAATCCCGTTGCGAGCGCGTACAGTATTGCGTCCCGCTCGTTCCAAATGAATTCAGCCTCTGGCGAGCGCACCTGCAGCAGATCTGAGTAGCGAAGCATAATTTTTTCCCGGCCGGTAAGCTGTGACAGACGTTTGTGCTCCGGATGGGGCACGCGCAATATGCATTCTGCATAAAATAAAGGGCAAACCCCCCTTCCAGTCTGGGAATCTTCAGTAAATCAGCGGCATCGGTCGATCTTCTCGGAATGCGCAATAGTCCTTTGGCACTCCAATCCCTCTGTTTTCGGCGAGGCGTCCGATAAAAGTGACTCTTGAAGCGCGTTGCTCCCGAACGGCGAGCTATCGGAACAATCAGCGGACGGGGAC
>JABDBE010000049.1:0-463 GCA_013288805.1 Acidobacteriota bacterium | reverse complement strand
CTTTTACAGCCTCGCGACGGACCGCTCAGATTTCTGGGTTCGATGTCGCTGTGGTCGAGCAGGGCGACGGCCCCACGATCCTTTTCCTGCACGCGGGCGAGGGGCCCGAATTTCCCTCGCGGGAATATCTCGATGCACTGGCTCAGAATTATCGCGTAATCGCCCCGTGGCATCCCGGTTTTGGCGGCTCAAGCCTTCCCGCCGACGTACGGCGGATCGACGATCTCGCCTATTTCTACCTTGATCTCGCAGACCATTATGATTTGCGCAATGCGACCCTAATGGGGGCATCCTTCGGAGGATGGATCGCAGCCGAAATCGCGATCCGCTCGACGGACCGTTTCTCGAAGCTCGTGCTGATCGATCCGCTTGGGATCAAGACGGGCGGTCCCACGGATCGCGACATTGCCGACATTTATATGCTTTCAAGTTGGCAATGGCCTGAGCTGTTCTACAATGATCC
>JABDBE010000048.1 GCA_013288805.1 Acidobacteriota bacterium | reverse complement strand
GCCGCGACAGCCTTCGTCGGTATTCCCCCTGTGGCTTAATGCCGAGAAAGCGAGCAGAAGCTAACATTCAATCACTTGCGAAATTAACCGCGGTTGTCGAACCAGTCGAGGGCGGCGGAAGACCCTTAGGGCTTTGCGGGCAGCGGCTGCCAGAGCTCAATCTTATTTCCATCCGAGTCATAGATCCAGGCAAAGCGACCGTAAGATTCGTCCATTCGTTTGGGGTCAATCTTTACACCCTCTTGTTTTAAGCGGTCGAGCAAAGCATCCATATCGTCCACGATGTAGTTGATCATGAACGGTTGGTTGGAAGGGAAATAGTTCGAGGAGGCGGAAAAAACCGTCCAAACAGTAACGTGTTCCTTTTGCGGGTCATCGTGTTCGCGCCAGGGTAGCATAGCGCCTGAGCCTGTATCCGCAAGTCCAAGATGCTTCGAATACCATTCGCGCATCTGATCACGATTCGCGGATTTGAAGAAGACACCGCCGATTCCAATGACGCGCCCGCGTTGCTCCACTTTGGCGGGCGGCTTCGACTTTGCAGTTTGCGGAGATTTCACTTCCTGTCCTCCTTTTGAGTAGGCCGAGATCAGCAACAACGAGCCAAGCGCAATCGTGCTCCAGGTTATTCCTTGCATCGGCGGATTATACATAAGTTTCGATTGGCGAATGGAGGAGAACCAGGCTTGCGGGAGGGCAAAGTCTCCCGGATTCGAACGTCCTCATCGTTTATTGCTTGCCAAATTAAGTGTGATTGTGGAAACAGTCGAGGGCGACTTGAGTATATTGGCCCACCTCGATTAGGTAGCCGCTAGGATCGCGCATGTGATTGTGCGTCGCTCAGGTTGCGCTAACGGTTCTCGCTTCTTTTTCGTACTCCACATCCGATTCCGCTGGAAGTAGGACCCACAGGGTGTAGATGCCGAGTGCGGTACCGAATGGTACGTTGAAGAGGAGCGAGGGAAATGCAAGCACCACGGCGACCATGCGTGCCCAAGGTTCCCGTTGCAACAAACCCCAACCTGCCACAAATCCCGCGAAAGCTTTTACGATCACGATCGTGGCGATGAAGCTCAAGAAGAGATGCAGAAACGCAGGTCTTTCCGGATGGGTGACCGGGTTGAAAATAACATTGGCTACGATGTATGAGCCGACCCCCATGAGGCCATCGAGGCCCGACAGCGCAATCCAGAGAATTCCCAGAAGCCGAACATGCTCCCGGACTCGGCTGCGTTGTGGATATCCAGCCATCGGTCCAGCGATTTCTTTTCCACACCGGCTGCAAAACTGCTGATCTGGCTGTAGCGTCGCCCCGCATTTATCGCAGAACATGACTCCGCCTCTCTAAACTGCCGACTGGATCAGATACGAACTATAGCGCACGACCGTTCCAACAGAACAGGGAATCGATGCCGAGGGTTCGCCGCTCCGAAAGTCGCGGGCGAGGCCGCCCCGCCCCAAACGATCCTGACAAAAAATGAAAAGGCTACCCGGCAACTTGGGTAGCCTTTTCTTTCAAGGGAGAATAGTTCTAACGGAGATCAAACCGTCAAAACTTTCTGGCGAAATCTTATGAGTCCAAAAAGGGGGGTGTCAAGAAATATCTCGGAAATAAACATCTTTCGTTTCAATGACTTACAAAATAGGTTAATAGTCCCTGTGCGTTGCTCATTGTGAGACAAATGGAACGCCAAACGAGGCTAAACCATCTTGATTGTTTGGCTTACAGTCTCAGTCTCGGCTCAGGTGGCTTTTCAGAGAGGTGCAGCGAGATAAATTCCCGGTTCTGCGCTTGCTCGAATACCCGGTCCGGAAACAGGCGCTTGGAAAGGATGCGAATGCCACCGAAGGCCACGCCGGCAACCAGAGCAAAGCCAATAATGATGAAGCAGAGAATGATGACGTTCACCAACAGGTTTGCGAGGTTGTCTCTCTTGGTGAAATACGTGTTCTCGTTCCAGGTGACATTCGCGTCATAATTCACCGAGGCCAGCAGCGACTTGCCTTCCGCTTGCGATATCGGACCAGACACCACTACCACGATAGGCCCTGTGCGCTTATCGAAGATTGGCCCTTGAAGATTGGGATTGGCATTCGCGACACCAGGTGGTTCTGAGTTTTGCGAGTGCGCAGCCTCGATCCGTCGAAGATGCTCGGCTGCAATTTGTGGTGTGGGATAAGCGATCAACATCAAAGTGGCTTCCCCGCCCGAGCTGTTGTAATTTCCAACAACCACCTCCGCCCCAGCGTTGAAGTCCACAAGTTCGGCTTGAATGGGAGCATCTACATTTTGCAGCGCGGCAGGTCCGACCACGTACTTCGCGCTGTTCTTCACGTAGGACTGCGTAGGCAGATAAGCGGGCAGTCCCGGGAGATTACGGGTATTTCCCGAGGGCAAGGGAAGACCGTCCGCCATCTCGCGCAACTCAGCGGCGGACATCGCCGAAAGCTTTTGAAATACCGCGTCGACCAGAATGTTGCCTCGGTAAAACAGGACGCGTTCATTTAGCGACGCGGCCCCGTCGCCGATCTTTTCAATCAACATCGGCACCGTCTTGTAGTAGGTATAGGCGCCATAGGCCCCGCTGGCATCCTCGAAACGGGCCGCCTTCAAGGTCAGCTTGCGGCCATCATCCCGCGTATAGGTAGCGGATTCGAATCCGGTGAATCCATATTCTTTGAGAACCGCGGCGTTGACCGGCTCGGCGACAGCTGGATCGGCGCTGGTTCGCGACGGGCCTGAGGTCTGCCAGCCGCCGAACTCTTTGGGAAGAATCGAGGTCGAGGGAGCGGGATCCTTCGCCAGCGCAACCTCAGACAACGAGATGACGAGCACAAAAGCGGTAATCAACTTAGAAAGCTTCATGAAGACGCGAAAATAGGAAAGCGCACAATCCTTCCTTGATTAGACTACCGGGGAGGCGGGAAAGTTTCCAGAGCGCACTCAAACCGCGAGGTACCCACCGTCGACCGGGAACACCGATCCCGTCACCCAAGCGGACTCGTCGCTGGCAAGGTAGACGGCGATACCGGCAACATCTTCTGGCTGGCCGAGGCGGCCGATGGGATGCACGGCAATTCGTTCCGACCGAACGGCAGCCGGGTCCGGCGCTTTGCTGATGACGGCAGCTGTGAGTTCAGTCTCAACGAACGACGGGCAGATGGCATTCACCCGGATGTGTTCCTGTCCGTGATCAACGGCCATGCACTTGGTGAGCAGAACCACGGCACCTTTCGAGGACGCGTACGACGCCCGGTTACGCGCTCCGTTGATTCCGAGGACTGAAGCCATGTTGATGATCGAGCCGCCCCCGGCTTTTCGCATCGCGGGAAGCACAGCGCGTGAGAGCAGCCAGAGGCCGCGAACATTGACGTTGAAGGTCTCATCCCACTGCTCGGGTGTGATCTGCTCGGCGGTTCCAATGTGAAGCACGCCCGCGTTATTCAGCAAAACGTCGAGGCCGCCGAAATGCGCCAGGGTTTGCTCGACGACACGGTTAACTTCGTCCGCCATGGTCACATCCGCTGCAAGAACAAAGGCGGAACCGCCGCATTCACGGGCTGTTTCTTCGAGCCGTTCTCGACGGCGGCCGACCAAAGCGACTTTCGCGCCTTCGCAGGCTAACGCGATCGCGCAAGCACGGCCAATACCGCTGCCCGCTCCGGTGACAATAGCGATTTTGTTGTTAAGTCGGGTGCCCACGCGAAACTAGTGTAGACGATTCAACGCCGTTCAGTAGCCGCCGCCCTCAAGGCGCACTTTGCCGCGGAACATACGGAAGATGAAAACGAAGTACCCGAGCGCCACCACAAACGCGATGCACCACCAAGTCAGGCCGACGACAAGCCCGTGATGTCCCGCAGCCGAGTTGTAAATCGTCAGGCTGTAACTCGGATCAGTGCTGGCCGGCAGCACGACCGGGTACAGGGCAAAAGCGGCGCCAACCAACATGCTGACAATGTAAAGGGCGGAAGCCACAAACGCGGGCTTCTCTTTTCCCTTCAATGTACCCCAGAGCATTGCGCCAAGACTTCCAAGCACGAGCAGCGGTATCACCGCGCCGATAGGATGTTCCCGATAATTATCCATGACCTCCGGCTTCATCCAGTTCGTTGCGATCAGGCCAACGATGGTCAGAAGCACCTGGATCGGCCACATGAGCAAAGCCACTCTGCGGGCGCGAAGGTTCAATTCGCCTTCTGTCTTTGTGACGATGTAAAGTGCGCCGTGTGAGGTCACGGTCACCAGGGCGATCACGCCTGCCATTACGGTGTACCAGTCCAGGATGCCGGGATGTCCACCGACCCGGAAATCGGTCCACAGCGGCTCAAAGAAGAAGCCGTCCGGCCCCAGCGGAACTCCACGGATCACATTGCCCAGGGCCGCGCCCAGAAAGATCGCCAGCAGAGCGCTTGAGGCAAAGAAAATCGCATCGAAGAATCCGATCCACACCGGATTCTCCATATGCGCCCTGAATTCAATGCCGATGCCGCGCAGCATCAACAGCCAAAGCACCATCGTCAAGGGAAGGTAAAACCCGCTGAAGCTGGAGGCATAGAGTTGCGGGAAGGCAAAATAAAGTGTGCCACCGGCAGCCAGTAGCCAGACTTCGTTCCCGTCCCATACCGGACCAATCGCGCGCAGCACCATGCGCCGCTCCGCGCCAGTCCTTGCCACGAAAAGACAGATCACGCCCGCGCCGAGATCGAAACCGTCAAGCACTACGTACGCAACCACCATCACCGCAACGATCATGAACCAGAGCGTTTCCATAAGTCCTCTAACCCAAGATCTCTAATGTGACAGCGCCGCCGCCCCGGCCGGTCCGTGCTCAATCTCACGATGAACCAGAAACAGGAAAAGAACTCCCAACACCAGATACATGCCCATGAATCCCAGCAGTGTAAACATGCCGTTTCCGGCTGACACTGTTTTCGAGTATCCATCCGCCGTGAGCATCAAGCCATAAACCAGCCAAGGTTGGCGGCCCAACTCGGCAGTCATCCAACCTGCGGTGTTGGCGATGTAAGGGAAGGGAAGACTCAACAGCAGAACCCACAACATCCAGCGCGCGTCAAACAGCCTGCCGCGCCACAACAGAAAAGCGGACACGACCATAATGGCGATGAAGATCGTGCCTAGCCCCACCATGATGTGGTAGCTGTAATAGAGCAGCGGGATGTTTTGCGGCCACAGCCGCTCTGGGAAGGAATCCAGACCTTCCACATTCGCCTCCCAACGCCGGTAGGTAAGGAAGCTGAGCGCTTTGGGAACCAGCAGCGGGTTATCAATTTTCCGGGCCTCGACGTCAGGCTGTCCGATGATGACTAACGGCGCGCCGGGTTGGCTGGTAAACAACGCTTCCATCGCCGCCAGCGTTACTGGTTGGTAGCGCGTTACCATCCGGCCCTGGCCATCGCCTGTGGGAAAAAGTTGCAGGATGCTGAAGATGCAACCCGCCACGACGCCAGTGCGCAGAAAAATCTGTCCATGCTCGCTATATTTGTTCGAGAGCAAATAGAATGCCCCGACAGAAGCCATCACAAAAGCACCTGTGACCACCGCACCGCTCATGTTGTGCGCATATTGCCACCACGCCCACGGGTTCAGCACCAGTTCCCAGAAACTGCTGAGTTGGGCTGAGCCGTCGGGTGCGCGCTCGTAGCCGACGGGATTCTGCATCCAGGCATCGGTGACGATGATGAAGTATCCCGAAAGCCACGAACCGAGAAATACCGCGACCGCCGACCACCAGTGTGCGCGCGGGCTCAGCTTCTTCTCTCCGTAGAGAAAGAGTCCTAGAAATGCCGATTCCAGGAAGAATGCGAACATGCCTTCCATGGCCAGGGTCTGGCCGATCACGCCGCCGGCGAAGCGCGAGAAATGCGACCAGTTGGTGCCGAACTGAAATTCCATGGGAATGCCCGTTACCACCCCGATCACAAAGTTGATGCCGAAAATGCGCGTCCAAAACCGCGCGGCTTGGTTGTAAATTTCATCATTGCGGCGCAGCCCCAGCGTCTTCAGCACCACAATCAGTGGCGCCAGCCCCATGGTGAGTTGTGGAAACAAGTAGTGAAAAGTGATCGTGAAGGCAAAATGCAGGCGATGAACTAGAAGCGCGCTCTCCATAGAGAACCCTCATCTGAGTGTGAGGAAAAGTATCTCAACGCGATAAGCAGGCGTCGCTGTGACGCGCATCACATGCTAGCGCATACTGCTACGTCGGCGATCAACATGCTCCTGCCGTATCTGGCGCCGCCGTCCAGCATCGTCGTAGCGGCGGCGCTGATCGTCAGTTTCAGGAATCACCGCCGGAACCTGGATACGGCGTCCCCCGGCGTCAACCGCCACAAACGTCAAGTAAGCCGAACTCACGTGCCTGCAATCGTCGACGATGTAGTTTTCCACCCAGGCCTTTACCCCCACTTCCATCGAGCTGTGAAACACGCGATTGACAGAGGAGCGTAGAATTACCAGATCTCCAACATGCACCGGCACCCAGAAATCCATGTGATCGATCGCTGCCGTCACAACATAGTTCCGGGAATGTCGATGCGCGGCCATGGCCCCGGCAAGATCAATCCAATGCATAAGGCGTCCGCCGAGCAGGGCGCCGAGAGGATTGGCGTCATTCGGTAAAACAATCTCGGCCATTTCAGACTGTGAATCGCGGACGGGGCGAGGTAACGCTGGTTCATGATTCTCATTCATGGATTTGTGCTCGAGGTGAGGCCCGCCGCAGCGGGTTGGATTCTACGAACCAGATACGATTGCAAATAACATTCTGCCATTTTCTGAATGCGTGCATCGGGGTGAAAAGTGGTCCACCGGCCGAGCGAGAGATCGTATTCCAGAATTCCGTGGCCCGCGGGACGGTGCCTCGATTCGCAGACGAACCAAAGCTCCAGCTGCGCGCCGCGATCACGCGCGATGGAAAATCTCACCGCATCGTACGGGCGTTCCTCGGGCAAACGCGCGCACCCGGTAGCGTAACCGAGATTGCAGAGTTCCCGCAGTTCCTGATTCGACGGTTCTGCGTTTTCATAGCCAGGCGCGGAGCAATGGCCAATCCATCCCCCGCCCAAAGGCAGACGCGAAGGATGAAGCCACCCGCCGTCTTCCAGCTTGCTGGTCGGCATGAAGAATGGACACGCCACTCGCTAAACTCCTTTTTGATAGATGAAGGCATTGTACTCAGCGAGAGAATGGATCGCTAGTGCCGGAGACCGATAGTCATCTTCGTCGGAGACCTCTGCAGACTCTGCGGCCGTTCTCCGCGACCTCTGCGATCTGGGATTTTTCAACTCTCAACCCTCGAACAATGAGGGCTTACACAGGTTGTAGTAAGCTCGTATCCGAGTGGTTAGGCTGAGTGCTGAAAGCTGAGGGCTGATAGCTGCTTTATGGACCGACTTGCAATGCTGAACGAAATTCTTTCGCAGAACCCCAACGATGCCTTCGCCCGTTACGGCCTCGCCATGGAACACTCGAAAGCTGGCGAATTTGAACGCGCTCTGGAGGAGTTCGGGAAGTTGCTCTCCATTCATCCCGATTACACCGCTGGATACTTCATGGCCGCCCAGACCTTGGTGACCGCGAATCGAGTGGATGAAGCCAGGAGAATGTTAGTTGACGGAATCTCGTCGGCGAGGCGCACGAACAATATGCATGCGCAATCCGAAATGACCGCTCTGTTAGATGAGTTGAAATCTTCCTAGAGTACCCGCCGTACGCTCCGCCAAACTCTTTGTCATTCCGAGGAGCGAAGCGACGAGGAATCTGCTTCTTCTCGCCAACAACAAACTGCAAATCCCACACTTCGCTTGGTGGCACACTCTCAGGATGCGCGCGCTACACACGCTCCCGCGCCATCCGCACCATTGCCCATTCCAGCAATCCCGGAAATAGTTGATAGATCTTGATCACCGGGTGCATGAACCACGGCACAACCACTTCCCGCTTCTGCCTCAAATATCCTTGAAGCACCGCGTTGGCGACCCGTTCGACGGTGACGCCTCGCACTCGCGCCGGCCGCACTTGCTTTTGTTCTCTGCCTTTTATTGCATTCTTGCTAAAGTCCGTGCGCACGTAGCCTGGACACACGGTCAGCACGTTAATCCCAGAACTCAGGAGCTCGATCCTCGCGGCCTTGCCGATCGCATTCATGGCAAATTTGGTCGCACTATAGACGGCATGGAAGGGAATCGGAATATGTCCGGCCACGCTCGATATGTTAATGATCGCCCCGGAGCCTTGCTGTTTCATCACCGGAATCACCGCCTGCATCGCTTCAAGTGCGCCGAAAAAATTAGTCTCGAAGGTTTCACGAACGGCAGACATATCCACGTTCGCGATCGAGTCCAATATTCCGTGGCCGGCGTTGTTGATCCACACATCGATGCGCTGAAAGTGGTGCAGAGTGAGCCCAACCACACGATCAATCTCTTCGCGATTCCGCACATCGCAGGCGAGAGCCAAGGTTCGTTCGGTGTGCCCAACCCGTCCACGAGCAGCCTCCACGCGTTCGGCGTCGCGCGAGAGAAGCACCACACTCGCACCACGGTCGGCGAAGAGTTTTGCAACAGCCTCGCCGATGCCCATCGATGCGCCAGTTATAACGACAACTTTTCCCGAGACTTGCATTCCACTCGATCCCATTTCGAGCTTCTATTCTCCTTGAGCGCCCAAGTCAAGCGGGATCAGGTCAACCTCTGGCGTACAATCCTAGAAATTCGCGTCGCGTATCGTCGCGAAGGATCCCGGAGGCCGTTTCTTGAGCGCACTGCTGCCCTTGTTTCCGCTGGACCTGGTTCTGCTTCCGGGCACGCCGCTGCCGCTGCACATTTTCGAGCCGCGCTATCGCGAAATGATTTCCGAATGCCTCGACCGCAGCCAGCACTTCGGTGTCCTTCGAGGTAAGGATCAAGAGCTCGCTGAGATCGGCTGCACCGCAGAAATCCTTACAGTGACCAAGAAATATCCCGACGGGCGCATGGACATCGTCACCGAGGGCCGTGCCCGCTTTGAAGTCATCCAGCTAAATCAGGAACGATCGTTTCTGCAGGCCGAGGTTCTCTACCTGCACGACGAACCTGAGATCCCATCAACCGACGAAATAGCGCAGGCCATGAAACTTCACGGCGAAATCATGACCCTGGCTGGAGCCGAGCCGGAAAGATCCTCGGAGGTCGTGGAAGTGCAACTCTCGTTTCATCTCGCCGGATCGCTTCCTCTGGATCTCGATTTCAAACAAACATTGCTGGGAATGACCTCGGAAGCCGAGCGCCTGCGAGCTCTTATTTCGTTCTTTGAAAACATCCTGCCGGCCATGCGCCGCACCGTACATGTTCGCCGCAAAGCCGGTGGCAACGGGCACGCGGGATAAGCTGAGGCAAGCGTATAATCTGGCCAGAAGCAGTCCTTCTGGGGGTTTTTCTATCATGAGTCTTCCGCGGACGCTCGGCGAGTTACGCCACAGTCCATTTTCCGAAGAACAGCTGCGAAGCCGTCGCGTGAAGGACGAATTACGCGACAACCTGATGGCGAAACTTCGCCAGGGCGGACCGATATTTCCTGGGATTGTCGGCTACGACGATACCGTGGTGCCGCAGATCGTTAATGCCGTTCTTTCGCGCCATAATTTTATTCTGCTCGGACTGCGCGGCCAGGCCAAGAGCCGCATCCTGCGAGCTCTGACCACGTTGCTGGATGCGCAGACTCCGTACATCGCGGGTTGTGAAATTCACGACAACCCTTACGCGCCCATCTGCCGTCGCTGTCGGGACCAGGTTAACCAACTCGGTGACGAAACGCCCATCGCGTACCTCACTCAGGAAAATCGCTACGTGGAAAAGCTGGCCACGCCCGACGTGACTATTGCGGACCTGATCGGCGATATCGATCCCATCAAGGCCGCGCGCGGTGGCCACGAACTCGGCAGCGAAATGACCGTCCACTACGGATTGCTGCCGCGCGCCAATCGCGGCATCTTTGCGATCAACGAACTGCCGGACCTCGCCGGCAAAATTCAGGTTGGTCTGTTCAACATCATGCAGGAAGGCGACGTGCAGATTAAGGGATACCCCATCCGCCTGCCGCTCGACGTTGCGCTAGTGTTCAGCGCCAACCCGGAGGATTACACGGCTCGCGGCAAAATCATTACTCCGCTGAAAGACCGCATCGGTTCCGAAATTCGTACGCATTACCCGGCCACGATTGAAGAAGGCATCGCGATCACTACGCAAGAATCCTGGACGCAGCGCGATGGGTACAAGCTGCACATTCCCAAATACGTGCAAGAGGTCATCGAGCGAATCGCCTTTGCCGCGCGCGAAGACAAGAAGGTCGACAAGCGCTCGGGCGTAAGCCAGCGCCTGCCTATTTCGTGCATGGAGAACGTCATCTCAAACGCCGAACGCCGCGCGATTCGGCATGACGAGAAGCTAGTCGTGCCCCGCATCGGAGATGTCTACGCCGCCATGCCCGCCATCACCGGAAAACTCGAACTGGAGTACGAAGGCGAAATGAAAGGCGCGGACCACGTAGGACGCGAACTAATCCGAACCGCCATCGCCAAAACTTACGACGGATACTTCAAAGGCACAGACATGAACCAGATCGTCCAGTGGTTCGACCTCGGCGGCGAAATTCAGTTGGCGGACAGCGCCGGTGCGACCGAAGCCCTGCAATCGCTTCGCAGCATTCAGGGTCTAATGGAAAAAGTGGTCAAGCTAAACGTGGGACCGAAAGAGAGCCCGGAGACACAAGTCTCAGCAGCAGAATTTGTGCTCGAAGGTTTGCACGCCCACAAACGCATTGGCAGAAACGAAGAGCGCCTGTTCACCGCCGGAGAAAAGCCGCCGAAGGTCGCAGAAAAGCCCTTCGAACGTGAAGATCCGCCGTTCCGCGGCAGAAGGCCGTTCAACTAGCATTCGGCAGTCAGCACTCAGTCTGCCGCGCCAAGCGGCGACGAAGTAGGTTTGCTGACTGCTGAGTGCTGAATGCTCTGTATGAAACGCATCCGCTACAGCAAATACGTTCCCGACCCCGCCGGCGAAATGAGCATGGAAGACTTGCTCAGCGCGCTCTCCGACTACCTGCTGCAGAGCGGATTCCAGAATTACCTCTATGACGATTTCGGCGATGGCGAGCAGACCCTCGACGATCTCCGCCGTGCAATCGAGCAGGCATTACTGGATAGCGACTTGCTCGACGAACAAATGCGTCAGCAACTCCAGCAAATGCAAATGGAAGGCACGCTGGACGAACTGATCGACAAACTGATTCAACGCATGCAGCAGGAAGATTACATCAGTATCGACCAGCCTCATGATCCTGCGCGACAATCTGGAGCAGGCGGGCAGGTAGGCGAAGCGCAGCAACAAGTGAAGTTCGAAATCACCGACAAGAGTCTGGACTTTCTGGGTTTCAAAACCCTGCGGGATCTCATGGGATCGCTCGGTAAATCCAGCTTCGGCCGTCATGACACTCGCGACATGGCGACCGGCATCGAAGCCAGCGGCGCATCCCGTCAATATGAATTCGGCGACACGCTCAATCTCGACATCACTGCCACGCTCTCCAGCGCAATCCAGCGGGAGGGCATGAAGCTCCCGCTGAACATCGAATATTCCGACCTGCAGGTGCATCAGTGCGAGTATCAATCTTCCTGCGCGACCGTGCTCATGCTCGACTGCTCGCACTCCATGATTCTTTACGGAGAAGACCGCTTCACGCCCGCAAAAAAAGTCGCCATGGCGCTCTCGCACCTGATTCGCACCCAGTATCCGGGAGATTCTCTATCGTTGATCTTGTTCCACGACTCGGCCGAGGAAGTACCGCTTTCGCAACTGGCACGCGTGAAAGTCGGCCCGTATTACACCAATACTCGCGAAGGCCTGCGCCTCGCGCAACGCATTCTGCAACGCCAACGCAAAGACATGAAGCAGATTGTCATGATCACCGATGGCAAGCCGTCCGCACTGACCCTCGAAGACGGACGCATCTACAAAAACGCCTTCGGCCTCGATCCGCTGGTCGTGAGCCAGACTCTGGAAGAAGTTTCCAAGTGCAAGCGCGCCGGCGTCCTGATCAATACGTTTATGCTCGCGTCAGATTATGGCTTGGTGCAGTTCGTGCAAAAAGTAACAGAAATGTGCCGCGGCAAAGCCTACTTCACCACGCCGTACACGCTGGGCCAATATCTGCTGATGGATTACATGTCGCGCAAGACCAAAACCATCCACTAGGTAAGCTGGATCCTAGCCATCGGACTTTTTCACTGCCAACTCTGCCCCTTGGAATCCGATCTTGCTGTGCGTCCCGTCGCAAAACGGTTTGTTGACTGACCCTCCGCAACGGCAGAGCGAAAAAGCTGGTTTGCCCGTGAGGTCATACGCAGTGCCGTTGACGTCAACCAGTTCGATCGAACCTTCAGGAGCTTCCACGCGATAAGGACCATTTGGTCGGATCGTGATTTTTACTGTAGCCATGAGGCCTCCAATTGAATTGAGTTTGAGTTATGAAGATACCAGCTTTGATCCACCGGCTTCCAGTTCTCGGCGGAAAAAGCAGATTCCTCGGGGATAAAGCTCCATTGGAATGACAACGCTGGGGGTGGCGAAGGCAAGGGGTAGAAATGAGGAACTAGGTGAGCCAGAAGTTAGAACCTAGGAGCCAGAAGCAAAAAGCCGGAAGCCTCACGCCACTGCCAACCGCGCCCCAATCAAACTGTGATAAAGCCGCACATACTCATCGATCATGCGCTTGGCAGTGAAGCATTCTCGCGCACGTTGATAGGCGCGAGTGGCATAACCGCGGCACAGATCGCGATGCTCATGCAATCGTCGAATCACATCCGCCAGGCTCTCGGCGTCGTTGGCTTGAAAGTAAATCGCGGCATCACCCCAAATCTCGCGGAAGGAAGGAATGTCATTCGCCACGATGGCGCAGCGCGAGAACGCGGCTTCGAGCGGCGCCATTCCAAAAGCTTCATATCTCGAAGTAGCCGCATAAATCGATGCGCGGCTGTACAGCGTGCGCAATTGCGCCTGAGTCTGCGGTCCTTTGATCGCCACATTGATCTGGTCGATCGCAAGTTTCACATCCGTCCGAATCGGAATCTCCACATCGACCACCGGCGTCTCCGCGCCCACGATGCAGACCGGCAGCGGGTGAGTGTACTGAGTCAGCAGGCTGACTTGCTTGCTGGCATCGCACAGTCGTCCCACGGCCAGCACGGAATCATCCTTACTCACGTAAGGATTAAATGAAACCGGATTACGGCCGTTATAGATCACCGCGTCCCGTCGAGGCTGCGTATAACACTTGCGAATCGCATCCAACATCCATACCGAGGGCGCGACCACCGCGCTCGAATGCCACAAGCCACGCGTCACGACTTCCCGATACCAGTGCATCCAGCGGCTTTCTTTGAATTCGTGCCCGTGGATCTCCTTCCACCAGCTGATCAAATCACCGTGCGCCACCACCACACGCGGAGCGTCGACTGGAAGGTTTCCATAACACAATTGATTCAGGTGCAGCAGATCAGGTTTGAGTTCCTTCACGAGAGCCACGAGATACGCGGAAGAGTCTTTGAGGTCCTGTTCGGCTCCGTGCATCCACTCCAGGCGAAAAGCCGTCGGACGATATTCCAGGCCCTGCAGTTCGTCCATCCAGGAGGTCTGCTGGGGCAGCGGAATATCACCGAGGCTAACCAGCGTCACTCGCACGCCACGACTTACCAGCCCCGTGACCAGTTCTTGTGTGTAGGTCCACACTCCGCTCAACGTATCGGTGGTAACCAGAACGTGCACAAAATCTCCAATGTAGGGGCGAGCGTTCTCGTCGTGCCGGGCCGCGACCTATTCTATTGCGGAATGACCGCGGATTGAAGTACTTCTTTTCGTCTCCGACAAAGCGAAACAATGCAACATTTTGCACCCGCTTGCAAACAATTGAGCCGCAAAGCTCAAGTTACAATGAACTCATGCTTCGATTGATGTGCGTGACCGCTCATCCCGACGACGAGGCCGGAGGCTTCGGCGGTTCGTTGCGCCTCTACCACGATCGAGGCGTCGAAACTTGCGTCATCTGCCTGACTCCCGGACAAGCCGCGACTCATCGCGGTGGTGCCGCCAACGACCAGGAATTAGCCGCCCTGCGGCGTAAGGAGTTTGCCGCCGCTTGCGAGATTCTGAAAGTTTCGCGGGGAATTGTGCTCGACTATCCCGACGGCCAACTTCACCGCCAGGATCTTTACAAAGTAGTCTGCGATTTGACGCTGCACGTTCGCCAGTTCCGTCCGCACGTGCTCATGACTTTCGGCCCCGATGGCTCCGTCACCGGCCATACCGATCACTCCATGGCCTCCATTTTCGCCACCATGGCTTTTCACTGGGCGGGGCGCAACAACCGCTATCCCGACCAACTAACTGGCAAAATCGCTCCACACCAAACTCAGAAGCTTTACTACAGTACTGTCAATTTCACGCTCCCCGACCGCCAGCCGGTCACGCTGCCGCCAGCAACCGCGATCATTGAAATCGGAGATTACCTCGAGGCCAAGATTGCCGCATTCAAGGCTCACGCCAGCCAGGCGCCCTTGTGGGCTCTCATCGAATCCCACGTTCGCCAGCGCGGACGCAAGGAGATGTTCCACCTGGCCGCCCGAGTCACTCCTGGATTGATTGAACAGGAGACCGACTTGTTCGCGGGAATTAAAGAAGACATTTAGCGCAATCTTCGAACAACCAAGAAAGCAGATGTGCGCGGATCGCGAAAAGGTTCTGTCAACATTTTGTCCGAATTATTTGCAATGTATTCGGAGGCTTCGTGGTTGGGCCGACGCGCAGCTATTTCGACGAACCGCAGCTCTACTGTCCGCGCAATTCCCGAAACACCTGCACCAATGAACTGTGCCCGAAAGGCGCCGGCGCCAAAGTTAGAATCAGCATCACCAACCCGAACCCGGCAATCCATCGCCGGACGCCGGTCACTACCGGCCACTCCGCGACCATGGGATGCCGCATGCCGCTGATCCTTAGCAGAATCGCCCAGATCAACCAACCAGCCCAGAAATAAAGCGCCATCGGAATGAGCGCGAGAATCGTCAGGCGAGAAACCGTCTTGTGCGCCCGCGGAGCGAGCGAGAACACAATGTGTCCGCCATCAAGCTGGCCGCCAGGCAAAAGGTTGAGCGCAGTCGCGAACATTCCCACCCAGGCCGCGATCGCCGTGGGATGAAAATAAATCGAGTGCAGCGCCGACGTCGATGCTTTCAGCTGCCCGAGCGGAAGAACATACCAGGCCAATCGAAAAATCAGCGGGTATCCCAATTGAATATCAGAGCCCGCCATGCCCGGCGACATCACTTTCGAGAGTGGCAAAGCGAACATCAAGACGGTGACAGCCACTACAAATCCGGCAATCGGCCCGGCAATTCCAATATCAAAGAGTGCAGCCCGCGAACGAATCGGAGAGCGAATCCGAATAAACGCCCCCAGCGTACCGATCAGCGTGGGCGCAGGAATGAAGAAGGGCAACGTCGCATTCACGCCGTAGTAGCGGCAACACAGATAGTGTCCCATCTCGTGCGCTAGAAGAATCAGCATCAGCGTGGATGCAAACGGAACGCCAAGCAGAATCCGCGACGGATCAGCCCACATCCATCGCAGCGGGAACAAAGGCACCTCGTCATCATTCAGCGAAAACGCAGGTTGGTTGTGCTCGAAGTTGGCTTCCATCCGCGCACCCACAACCAGCGTAGTGAAAATCGTCGCCAGCAGCAGCACGATGTGCAGCCAGTATCGCTGCTTCGGAGGCTGCACGACAAAAACTTCAACGGGACGGTAATACTCGGTGGTCGAAGAAGAGACTGGGGGAAGAAATTCAGGCATCAGGATTCCGCGTTGTCAGGCCAAAGCAATCGCGAGCGGGAACGCCCGCGCATCCATCGTACGCGAGACCAGGTGTTTCAGTCGATGGCTTGCAGTTCCTTGCCCGGCTTGAAACGCACTGCTTTGCCCGGCGGAATGGAAACCTCAGCTCCCGTACGCGGATTGCGTCCGATGCCGGTCTTGCGTGGCCGGACATTGAATACGCCGAAGCCGCGCAGTTCAATGCGATCGCCTTTGGCCAGCGACCGCTTCATGCTTCCAAAAACCGTTTCCACGGCCAATTCGGCCTTCGTCTTGGTGATTCCTGTCTTGTTGACCACTTCATTGATGATGTCGAGCTTGATCACAGGCGGCGCCCCCGAGCGATGGAGTCAGTAGCGATGCACCAAGTCATTGATGCTAAGGAAGATACGAGAGATTGTCAACGGGAGGTTATCGAATCAGTCAAAAGAAGTAACCCGGCGCCAAGCTTTCGGCTGTTGTCCTGAAGCCCGAAGCCCGAATCCTGAAGCCCTAAGCCTGAAGCCCGAAGCCCGAAGCCCGAAGCCTGACCCGCGAGGCCTATTTCCCAGAGTTCTCACCCTCTTTATACATGTACTTGATCGCCGGTTTGTAAATCATCATATTGGGCGAACCGTTGCAGGTTATTTTCAGGCAGCTCCTGTCGTACCACTCGATGACGCCATGGATTTCTTCGCCGTCGCGGAGCACGATGACCATCGGTGTCCTCGCCTGCATCTGTTTCTGATAATAGAAATTCTCCGCGTTGGTTTGCTCGGGGGGCGCAACTTTGCGGCCACCGCCGTTTCGGTCGTTACGGTCATTACGATCGTTGCGGTCGCTAGTGCGTTCCGGACGGTCTCGTCGCTCTCCCACAGCTGCCGACGAATGATTGTGGTCGTTCCGGTTTAGTGAAGGGCGAATCAGCTTCCGGTTGGCAAAACTTTCAGGTTCGGTTGTCCGCTCGTCCGGCATGGAATCAACCGCATCTTTCATGGCCATAGCTTCACCTGTTCGACACGCTTTTTTACGCGGGCCACAACCCGGCGCGACTGTGATTGTGGATTCTGAAGGCGTGAACTTTCCATTACCGTAGCACAGGAGCAGGAGAGATGACAATCCTCAACTTCCCAGACCTGCTTGACCCTGATCAACGGAAAGATAAACGGAAAAATAATAAACGGAAAATTCAGCAAATGACAGCTCGCTTTTGGTGTATATTACGTCCGCTGATTACACCCGCCGATGAACGACGGGATCCCAAACCCCCTTGGGAAGCGAGGATACGGTTTTCCACTATTCCGCAAACTTTTTCAACCGCAATGATTTTCGCCTGCGGCTGAGCCCTTTGTTCTTGCATCGCGGCATCGCTCGCGGTTAGTTTGATTGGTCCTATTCTTGCCCCTGTAAGGAAGAATTATGAGGATTTCCCTTAGGTCTTGGTTCGCGTACTTAACCCCGGTGTTGGTGGTTGGTCTTTGTTTCGTGAGCGGTTTTGCGGTCGGTGCGGATCACCCTCATTACGTCGTCACCAACGATGATGTGCCACCCAGCCTCGCCACGAGTGTCACCTTCTATACCGTCGCGACGAACGGTCAACTGACCATGAAAACCAAAATCTTGACCGGACGAGGTGGCATCGGTGGTGGCTACTTTGCCGCAAATCGGGTGACTGTACTGGACAGCGGAAATGCCGAGTGTGTCTACGCCTCCGACGCCCAAACTGGCGAGATCCAGGGCATCAGCGTCAAGACTCTTGAAATTGCCGGCCACGCGAATGGCTCCAAGAAAGACACCGGCGCTTCCAACGGCGTCGGCCTTGCCATGAACGCCCAATACCTCTATGCCAGCTTCACTGACTTCAGCACCATCGGAACCTTTCAGGTACTGCCTGGTTGCAAACTCAAATTCGTTAGCGACATCACGGTCGCTGGACTGCAAAGCGGAATTGTCGATGGCATGGTGATCCACGGTGACATGATGGTCGTCACTTATGGCGACGGCTCGATCGAATCTTTCAATATATCGGCGGGCGTTCCGGTGTCGAATGGCGATGAGCAGAACTCCACTGGCTCGCGCAGGGGCAACACTTATCCCAGTGGCATTGATATCACCCAGGATGGCCACTACGCCATCTTTGGCGATACCTCGCCCTTCACCATCGTTGAAGTTTCTGACATTTCCTCCGGCAAGCTGACCCCGACGGTCGTCTATCGTTTGGGGAATGCAATTAATTCCAGTAACGTCCTGCTAAGCCCCGACGAGACGCTTCTTTACATCAGCAACAATCAATCGGGCAAACTCACTGCTGCTTTTTTCGATAAGACTACGGGCAAACTTTCCAAAGGTTGCGTCTCCCGGGCGCTTAAGGGATTTGTGACCGACTGGTCCTACACGGCGTCTTTGGCTTTGGAAAAGACCACAGGAACGGGCGGAATGGTATACGTCGCCGAGTTTGGCGCGCCGTCCTCGATCGGGGAGATTGAAGTGACCTCGTCCGGCGGCAAATGTACGCTGACCGAATCCTCCAAATCGCCCATCGCCGACCCAAACAGTCCGGGGCTGCTCTCCATTGGAGCGTTTCCACCCCGGCCGTTCTAACTGAGATAGAGGGAATTGAATATGCGCTCTGCGTTTAGATATTTGCTTGCGATCCTGCTGTGCGGGTTTTCTTTTGTGACTGTGCAGGCCCAATGTCCTGCCCGTCCTGACTCCGGCACCGTAGTTAAAGACGCCCTCACTCTTGATAGCGTGAATGGCGTCCTCAACGCCGATTTCACCATGAAGCACTCGGTCGACACTGCTGGCTTCAACCATTATTGTTACATCTACGACACCGCCAAAGGTGAGGTGGAGGCGCCGACCCTGCGCCTCAATCAAGGCGATCATCTTGTCCTCGATGTCAAAGACCGCATCGAGACCACTGATGAGGGCGAGACCAGCGGAATGGAAATGGACATGTCTGGTGCGCCGGTTTGCGGCGACACTGGAACTCCCACGTTGGCTTCAACCAATGTCCACTTCCACGGCCTGAACGTTCCGCCGGTCTGCCATCAGGACGACGTTCTTACCACGCTCATTCAGCCGAACAAACCCGCGTTTCGCTTCGACATGCAGATCCCGAAGGACGAACCGCCGGGGCTCTATTGGTACCATCCCCACATCCACGGCTTCACCGAGTTCCAGGTCAACGGAGGCGCAGCCGGAGCGCTCATCGTCGAGGGCATGGAAAAGGTGCGTCCAGAGGTAAAGGGACTGACTCAGCGCGTGTTCACCATTCGTCAGCAATATCTGGTTCCGTGGATCCCAGGACCCTACCAGCTGACCATTAACTTCCAGGTCGCCGCTTCTCCCAGCTTTCCTGCGCCCATCATTCAAATGAAGCCCGGCGAGAAGCAGTTCTGGCGGGTCGTCAATGCGACTATCCAGGACTTCATGCCCTTGCAAGTTTGGTTTAACGGCAATCCGCAGAAATTAGAAGTAATCGCGCTCGACGGATATCCTCTGTCCAAACCGAGAACCCAGGAAACCATTCTGGTGCCTCCCGCTGGCCGCGCGGAGTTCATCGTACAGGCTCCTCCCGAAGGAACCCAAGCCGAGTTCATCTCGCTCGGCTATTCGACCGGTCCGACCGGTAACCCCGATCTCGAACAGGAACTTGGCAGTATCCAGCTCACCAGCGACGATGGAACCCAAACGGCAGCGACGAAGCCCGCTCAGCCCGGGCCTCCCGTTACCACAGAAAACATCAAGTTCGCAGACTTGGAAAAACAGAAACCAACTACCCTGAGAAAACTTTACTTCTCCGAGGAGTTCGGCGGGACCAACGGTCCCATCCAGTTCTACATCACCGTCGACGGACAAAAGCAGAAGGTTTTCGAAGCCAACGAGAAGCCCGTCATCACCACTCACGTCGGCGCGGTCGAAGACTGGATCATCGAAAACCACGCCCTCGAGACCCACGCCTTCCACATCCACCAAATCCATTTCCTGCTCCTTGAAGTAGATGGAAAGCCCGTCCCGACGGAGCTGCGCGACACCTATGAGATTCCCTTCTGGGAAGGCCCCGGCCATCCCTACCACAGCATCAAGGGACGTTTTGATTTCCGCGATCCCACCATTGCCGGCACCTTCGTGTTTCACTGTCACATTCTGTTGCACGAAGATCTTGGCATGATGCACAAAATTCTGGTTCTTCCAAAAGAGGAGTAAGGTCGATGCAAAAGAGGATTTTCTTTATCCTGGGAACAGCGCTCCTGTTTGTCGCCGGATATCTAACTGGAAACCGGGGTGCCACTGTCGCCCATGCCCAAGCTCCCACGCAGGGCAGCGTGCCCAAATCCTACGGTCGCCTGGTCACGGCGATCGCCGACCAGATCGGCACCGGCCTGATCTTCGAAGATAGTCAAGGCGTGATCCGCTTCGTCAGCGTCACCGGCATGAAAGAGGGAGAGCTGGCGCGCTACGACCAAACCCCGACTCACGGCGGCATTCCCAAATCCTACAGCCGTCTGGTAACCGCTGTCGTCAACTCCGAAGGGACCGGCCTGATTTTCGAGGACAGCGATGGCGTGATCCGCTTCGTCACCATCGCTGGCAAAAAAGAAGGAGAATTAACCCGAAACTGAGAACCGAGAACTGGTTTTAATCCGACCGTTCTCACTTAGTCGAAGATGTCCGCCGCGGCTTGTGTTCACACCTGTCCGTGTTGATGCAAGACTCCCGCATCACCAGGCGCTCCACCGGCTTCCCACCCACAATGTGGGAGTCGATGATTTCATCAACGTCCGCCAGCGTCACTCCTCCGTACCAGACCGCCTCCGGATAAACCACCAGGTTCGGACCGTGCTCACACTGATCCAGACACCCCGACTGGTTCGCCCGCACTTTTCCCTTGAGTCCACGCTGCGCCAGTTTTTCCTTGAATAGCTTTTGCAACTCGGCCTTTGCCGCCGGGTCGCAGCATCCCCGCGGATGCCCCGCCGGCCGCTGATTCCCACAAATAAAAATATGCTTCTCAAACTTAGCCATCACAACAATGTACAGGATGAACAGGAGTGCAAGTCACGCACACGTAGTCCTTGACGCCCCGTCTGCGCAGCAAGGCGAAGCTCGGCCGGAAGAGAGATCCAAGATCTTAGCCGCGGAGCGGCGTAAGAATGCAGCCCACGGCGCAACAGGCTGCGGAAAAACTCTCGATTCGTATCAGGGTATGCCTTCAGGCATACCGTAACTCGACGGAAAATGGGTTCGGCTTTAGCCGCCGGAGTTCGATGGTATAACTGTGAATGGAATTTTCCCGCAGCCTCGCAAGCTGGGAGTAAAGCCGCGCCTGTCAATCCTTCAACGGCACAATCGCCTGCCCGCCCCGGCAGAAAGTCGCCACATGCTGCAATCCCCCATCCGGCCCTTTTACCAGCATCACCGGACCATAGCAGAACACGGCATGACCGCTCTCGGCCATATACCATGTCCCACTCTCACGCGCATGTTGTACCACGGGAAGATCGACCGGCGGACGCGGAGGCGCCGCCACTTTTGAACCGGGTAGAGATAGAGCTAGTAGAGCCATCGCCAGGGCCTTCATCCACTTCCCCTGGCCCTGAGATTCAGATCGTTTTCACGATCCTGCGTCCGTCCACAATATCCGAAATGCCTAACGGCGGTTTCGGCGGCATCGTCTTTCGCGTTTTGCCTGCATTGTGGCTGCTCTGGGCGGCAACTCCCGCTTTATCCTGGGTCATTGGAACCTGAGTCATTGGAACCTGGGTCAACGGAGTTTGGGTCAACGGAGTTTGCGCCTGGGAGCGGGATCCTGCCTTCGCCTGGGCCTGAGCGTCGGCATACTGCTTTTGCACCATCTTACCTTTAATGCTGCTCAATTCGCTGCTGTCGCTTAGCAATGATCGGATCAACCATCGCTGGGAAGCAATGGTTCGATCCTGTTCTACCGCCAGCATGCACATCAATCCATAAGAAATCAGGAATAACACAATCAGAACCGGGAGCAGCGTATGTTTGCGCTTGGGCGGCGCAGGCGGCGCCTGCGGGATTGCAACCACGGCATCTTGCGTCCAGCTTAACAATTGGGACCCCGATCTACGCCCCAAGGCAGCGGGCACACGTGGAAATGCAGCTAGACCACCATCGCACCAAGCTTTAGCAAGTCATTGTAAGGCAATTACTTAACTGAGATCGCCTTTCGACAGCCAACCCCGTCAGATGCAACCTAATGCACATTTACGAACTAAAATGAGCGCCTCTTGCACTGCTCGTCAGATCATTATCCAAGCAACGGACTCCCTGACCGAGCCAAGGCCTTCCGATAACCATCCTAATC